>DASSFK010000119.1:0-6507 GCA_035694565.1 Sphingomicrobium sp. | reverse complement strand
AATCACGATCGCCTCGAACCTCGTCGACATGTTCTCGTCGCTCGAACCGGCAAGCGACCTCGAGTTTCGCCGCGGAGTGGATTCCCCGACCCTGCTGGTGCCGGAGATGACGGTCGCGGCGGCCTAGCTCGCCGGTTCGATAACCGGCACGCCGAGCCTAATGATCTCGATCTTGGTGCAGCGGTCCATGACGACCTTGAGTCCCGCGGCCTCGGCTCGGGCAGCCGCCTCTTCATTGACGATTCCGAGCTGCATCCAGACGGCTTTCGCGCCGGCCTCGATCGCCTGATCGACCGCTTCGCCCGCCGCGATCGGCCGGCGGAAGATATCGACGATGTCGATCGGGACGCCGATCTGTCCAAGGTCCCGCCAGACAAATTCGCCGTGGACTCGCTCGCCGGTAATCTGCGGATTGACCGGAAGCATCCGGTAGCCATGCCTCTGGAGGAAGGCCGCAACTCCATAGGATGGCCGGTCGGGCCGATCGGAGCAGCCGAACACCGCGACGGTGCGCGCGCTTCCCAGCAGGTCCTTGATGTCTTCGTCGCGGGTCAGCGGCATGGCTCGTCTCCTGCCGCTTCAATGCTTCAGGGCCGAACCGTTTCCAGCGCCTTTAAAACCACGCCGGCCAGATCGGCGAAGGCTTTCGCCTCAAGACCGTCGCCGGCGGCCGGAGGATCGCCCGCGTCCGACGCGGCGCGGATGGCCGGCGACAGCGGCAGCCGGCCAAGGAACGGGACACCCAATTCTCTTGCGGCAGCTTCGGCGCCGCCGCTTCCGAACGGGTCCGAGCCCTCCCCGCAATGAGGGCAGATGTATCCCGCCATGTTCTCGATGATCCCGAGGATCGGCACGTCCATCTTTCGAAACAGGTCGATCGCCCTCGTCGCGTCGATCAGCGACAGGTCCTGCGGGGTCGAGACGACCACCGCCCCGTCCGGCCGCGACTTCTGGATCAGCGAAAGCTGCACGTCGCCGGTCCCGGGCGGAAGGTCGACGACCAGCATTTCGGCATCGCCCCAGTCCGCTTCGATCAGCCGGGCCAGAGCGCCGGTCGCCATCGGCCCGCGCCAGGCGAGCGCGTGCCCCGGAGACACCAATTGTCCAAGGGACAGGAACTTCAGCCCGTGGGCCTTAACCGGAATGAGCTGGTCGTTCTCGGCCGTCGGCTTAGCGTTCGTGCCGAGCAAGGTCGGCTGCGACGGGCCGTAGACGTCCGCATCGACCAGCCCCACCTTCTTGCCGGACCGCGCCAGAGCGATGGCGAGATTGGCGGAGACCGTGGATTTGCCCACCCCGCCCTTGCCGCTGCCGACCGCGATCAAGCTCCGCCGCGGCTGCGACGCGGTCATCGCAATGCGGACTTCATGCACGCCTTCGAGTGCCGAGGCCGCATTGTGAAGCTCGCGTTCGAGCGCCGATCGCTCGGCATTCCCGAGGCCGGTCACATCGACGATCAGGGTCGCAACGCCGTCGCCCAGCCGCCGTGAGCGGATTCTGCGGGCCTGCGGGTGCTCGTCCAGCACGGCCAAAGCATCGGTCTCGATCGTCATCGAGCGTGCGACATAGGCACTGGACGCCTGGTTGCCACTGTTTTTCAACCGGAGCGCTCCCTATAGTGGATTCATGACGATCATTTCGGGGCTTGGCCCTAGGGCGCGAGCCCTCTTCAGCGACATCAAGGGTCCGTGGGGTCCGCCGGGCGGCGGAGATCCCGATGGCGGTGACGATCCATCGGGCAAGGGCCCGTGGGGCGAGACCCCGCCCAAGCGCAGGCGCGCGAGCGGCACGACGCCGCGCCAGGTCACCTCGATCGACGAGTTCCTGCGCAGGGGCCGTGAGCGCTTCGGGGGCGGCGGCGGCGGACTTCCCGGCCGGCCGCTGGGCTCGATGGTCATGTGGGCCATCGGGGCGTTCGCAATCTTGTGGCTGGTTCTCACCTCGACGCACGTGGTGTCGCCGGGCCAGCGCGGAGTGGTCAGCCGCTTCGGCCGCTACAGCGCTACTCTGGGCCCCGGCGTCGGGTTCACCTTGCCCTCGCCGATCGACCGGGTCACGAAGATCGACGTCGAGAACATCCGCTCGATCGATCTCGGATCGAGCGAAGGCAATGATTTGATGCTTACGGGCGACCAGAACCTGCTCGACATCGCCTATTCGGTGCGCTGGAACATCCGCATTCCGGAGCTTTACCTTTACCAGCTCTCGGATCCCGACGAGACGATCAAGCAGGTCGCCGAAAGCGCGATGCGCGCGGTCGTCAGCCGGGTCAGCCTCAACGATGCGATGGGCGACAAGAGGGCCGAGATCGAGACCCAGGTCACCGAGACGATGCAGCGGATCCTCGACGGCTATCGTTCGGGCATTCAGGTCCAGGGCATCGCGATCAAGCAGGCCGACCCGCCCGACGCGGTCAACGACGCCTTCAAGGAAGTCACCGCGGCGCAGCAGGATGCCCAGTCCTACGTGAACCAGGCCCGCGCCTATGCGCTCCAGCTGACCGCCAAGGCCCAGGGCGAGGCGACGGCGTTCGACAAGGTCTACGAGCAGTACAGGCTGGCGCCCGGTGTGACCCGCCGAAGAATGTATTACGAGACGATGGAGCAGGTTCTCTCCAAGGTGGACAAGACGATCATCGAGGCGCCCGGAGTGACGCCCTACCTCCCGCTGCCGGAGCTCAGGAAATCGCAGCCCCAGCCCCAGCCGCAGCAGGAGTCTCAGCGATGACCGAGTTCCTTCGCCAGCGCCCGATTATCTCGGCGGTGACGGCCCTGGTCCTACTGCTCGTCGTGGTGAGCAGCTTCCCGATCGTGCCCGAGACCAAGCAGGCGGTCGTCGTCCGCTTCGGCAAGCCGGCGCGAATCCTCAACCGCTATGAGCCGGGCCGTCCGATCGGCGGAGCCGGCGCCGGCATTTCCTACCGGATTCCGGGCGCCGAGCAGATCGTCTGGATCGACAAGCGGGTCCAGGACGTCGACATGCAGCGCCAGCAGGTGCTGTCGACCGACCAGCGAAGGCTCGAGGTCGACGCCTTCGCCCGTTACCGGATCGTCGACCCGCTGCTGATGTACATCCGCGCCCGCAACGAAGAGCAGCTCCGCGACCAGCTCCGGCCGATCCTCGGCTCGGAGGTCCGGAACGAATTGGGTCGTGTGGAATTTGCTGCCCTGCTCACTCCCGAGCGGCAAGGCATCATGGAAAGCGTGAAGAGCTCGCTCAACGTCATCGCCCGCCAGTACGGCGCGCAGATCATCGACGTTCGCATCAAGAAGACCGACCTTCCTGACGGCACTCCGCTCCAGTCGGCTTACGACCGGATGCGGACGGCCCGCCAGCAGGAGGCCCGCTCGATCCGTGCGCAGGGCGCCAAGCAGGCGCAGATCATTCGCGCGGAGGCGGACGCGGACGCGGCACGGACCTATGCCGCAAGCTTCGGCAAGGACGCGGATTTCTACGATTTCTACCGCGCCATGCAGAGTTACCAGACGACCTTCATCGGCGATGGTCAGGACAAGGTTGCCCCAACGAGCATCATTTTGTCGCCTGACAATGCCTATTTGAAGGAATTCGCTGGGAGAGGGCGCTAAACCTGTTCAAATCGCGTTCAGGCGTTGTGGTTAGCGCCAACGCGGGTGCTAAACGTGCAATTCATGGAGTATCGATGAGATCGAAGGAGTCCGGGACGGTGCGCTACGCCTATGGAGTTGCAACGGCGCTGCTTTTGGGCGGAACCGCGTTTTCGCTGGCGACCGGGTCGGCCGGTGCGCAGGTCGCTCAGAATGCTCCTGCGGCGATGGCGCCGGGCGGAGCCCCGATGTCGTTCGCGGACCTGGCGGCCAAGCTCCAGCCCGCGGTCGTCAATATTTCGACCAAGCAGCGCGTTCCGGTCAGGACGCAGACCGACCCGCTGGAGGAATTCTTCCGGCGCTTCGGCTTCCCCGATCAGCAGCCCGGCCAGGGCGGCAGCGGCGGCAGCCCGCGCACTCGTGAAACGGGCTCGCTCGGTTCCGGCTTCATCGTTTCGCCGGACGGCTACATCGTCACCAACAACCACCTGATCCAGAGCGCGACCGGCAACGGCACCGTCGACCAGGTGACGGTGATCATGACCAACCGGAAGGAATATCCGGCCCGGATCATCGGACGCGACACGGCTTCCGACCTCGCCTTGCTCAAGATCGAGGGCCAGAACCTGCCCTTCGTGAACTGGGGCGACAGCCAGCACGCCCGGGTCGGCGACTGGGTCCTGGCGATCGGCAACCCCTATGGCCTCGGCGGCACCGTCACTGCGGGCATCATCTCCGCATTGCACCGCGGAATCACCGGCGCCGGCGCCTACGATCGCTACATTCAGACCGACGCGTCGATCAACATGGGCAATTCGGGCGGTCCGATGTTCGATCTCAATGGCAACGTCATCGGCATCAACTCGGCGCTGATTTCGCCGACCGGCGCTTCGGTCGGAATCGGCCTCGCAATCCCGGCCGAGCTTGCCAAGCCGGTGATCGATTCGCTCCGTCGCGGACAGCGCCCCGAGCGCGGCTACCTCGGCGTCGGACTCCAGCCGCTCGACGAGAATATCGCGGGATCGCTCGGCCTTCCGAAAGACCTCGGCGAGATCGTTCGCTCGGTCCAGCCGAACGAGCCCGCCGCCAAGGCCGGAATCCAGCAGGGCGACGTCATCCTCAAGGTCAACGGCCGCGACGTGAACCCGGATCAGACCGTGTCCTACATCGTCGCCAACACTCCGGTCGGATCGAAGATCCCGGTCGAGCTCATCCGCAACGGCAAGCGGCAGATGGTCACCGTCACCGTCGGCCAGCGTCCGACCGAGGAAGAGCTCGCCAAGCAGCTCGGCGGAAACGACAATGAGCCGCTCAACCCGGAAAACACTCCCACCACTCCGGGAAGCGCGGTTCTTGGCCTCCAGCTCCAGCCGCTGAATGCCGAGATCGCCCGGGCGCTCAACCTTCCGGCGACGGCTCGCGGAGTCGTGATCACCCAGGTCGATCCGAACAGCGACGCGAGCGAGAAGGGCCTCCAGCGCGGCGACCTGATCCTGTCGGTCAACCAGCAGACGGTCACGGCCCCGGCCCAGGTGCAGGCCGCGGTCGCCGCGGCGCAGCGCAGCGGGAGGACGAGTGTCCTCCTCCTGGTCAAGCGCGGGACCGGTCCGGAAGCCTTCGTGGGCATCGATATCGTCCCCCAGCGGTAGGAGTCGCCACGGCTCTCCGCCGAGGCTAGGTTGCGCCCGCGAGTCTTCGAGGGAGTGCGCATGGCCGACGAAGCGATGAGCGGTATCTTCATCGGAAGTGCGGCTGGCGGAGGCAATCCGCAGCAGCTCGAACTGAAGCGTGCGAACCGCCACGGGCTGATCGCCGGAGCGACCGGCACCGGCAAGACGGTCACTCTTCAGGGCATCGTCGAGGGTCTCTCGGCCGCTGGAGTCCCCTGCTTCGTCGCGGACGTGAAGGGCGACCTGTCGGGCCTGGCGATGGCCGGCTCGCCGACGTCCAAGGCCCACCCGATCTTCGCCCAGCGAGCGGCCGACCTTCAACTGTCGAGCTGGGCCTATCACGACATTCCGGTCCAGTTCTGGGACCTGTTCGGCGAGCAGGGCCACCCGATCCGGACCACCGTCAGCGAAATGGGCCCGCTTCTGCTCAGCCGGCTGATGACCCTCAACGACGTTCAGGAAGGCGTTCTCAATATCGCCTTCAACGTCGCCGACAAGGAAGGGCTGCTCCTCCTCGACCTCGACGATCTGCAGTCGATGCTCGTCCATTGCGGCGAGCAGGCGGACCAGCTGACGCTCCAGTACGGCAACGTCTCCAAGCAATCGATCGGGTCGATCCAGCGCTCGCTGCTGCAGGTTCGAAGCCAGGGCGGCGATCATTTCTTCGGCGAGCCGGCGCTCGACCTCAAGGACTTCATCGGGCTCGACGACCAGGGCCGGGGCCTCGTCAACGTCCTCGCCGCCGACCGGCTGATGGCGAGCCCCCGCCTCTACGCGACCTTCCTGCTGTGGCTTCTGAGCGAGCTGTTCGAGGAGCTTCCGGAGATCGGCGATCCCGACAGGCCGGTGCTCTGCTTCTTCTTCGACGAGGCCCATCTGCTGTTCGACGATGCGCCGCCGGGACTGCTCGAGAAGGTCGAGCAGGTCGTCCGCCTGATCCGCTCCAAGGGCGTCGGCGTCTATTTCATCACTCAGAACCCGATCGACATTCCGGACAAGGTCGCGGCGCAGCTCAACAACCGCATCCAGCACAAGCTGAACGCCTTCACTCCGCGCGACCAGCAAGCGGTCAAGGCGGCGGCGGACACGTTTCGAGCCAATCCCGAGATCGACGTCGCGACTGCGATTACCGAGCTGAAGATCGGCGAGGCCCTGGTCTCGCTCCTGCAGCCCGACGGTTCGCCGTCGCCGGTCCAGCGAGTGCTGATCAAGCCGCCCTCGACGCGCGTGGGCCCGCTCACTCCCGAGGAGCGCAAGGTGATCGTCACGAC
>DASSFK010000118.1:0-2085 GCA_035694565.1 Sphingomicrobium sp. | reverse complement strand
GTCGCGGTCCCGCCGATGCGCTTGGCGTCGAAGTCGACATTGAGGTCCAGCGCGACGTGGTAGACGCGCGCCTCGAGCGGCCGGGCGTAGCTGGCGTCGTCCTTGGCCTCAGGCGTGTCGAGGATCGGTGCGATCGTGGCCTCGGCCTGGTTTTCGCCGGCGTTCGCCGCCGTATTGGTTTCTGATGACTGGCAGCCCGCAAGCAGGAGAGCGGCCGCGGCGACGACCGTACGTACAAAGCTCATGAAGGATCCTTATTCGGCGGTGCTAACGTATATCGACCGCTTAGGTGCCGAGAAGAAGCGCCGGACCATCGGCTCGAAGACCTCAAGCGGCGCGGTATCGTAGGATTGATCGAACGCCGTCTGGTCGTAGAGCTCGCAGAATCGGGCCGTGTCCTCGAAGTGCGGATGACCCCGGAACTGTTCGCGCATGTCGCGGTCCATTCCGAGGTAGTGGAAAAAGTAATAGCCCTGGAAGATGCCATGGTGCTCGCACATCCAGTGCAGCCTCTCGTCGGCGAAAGGCTTGATGATCGCCGCGGCGATGTCCGGATGATTGAGGGTGCCGAGCGTGTCGCCGATGTCGTGAAGCAGCGCCATCACGACATAATCCTCGGATTCCCCGCCGCGATGGGCCCGAGTCGCGGTCTGGAGCGAGTGCTGGAGCCGGTCGATCGGGAACCCGCCATAATCGCCGTCGAGCAGCTTCAGATGGGTCAGAACCCGGTCGGCGAGGCCCTGGGCATAAGGGAAGAAATGGCTCCCGATGGCGGCCCAGTCTTCGGCCGTGCCTTCGTCCATGCTGCTGAACTTCGCGCGCGGAGCATGTTCGTTCATCCGTGTCTCTCCCGTGGCGGAACGGATTGCCGCTTCCTGCCTTTGCTCGCAATGGCGGATTTGCCTCTCTATATCTCAACCGGCAATGGCGACCGATAGCGCGGCTTTGAACCAGCAGTCCGGACTCGCGGACGGACGTGAGGCGAGAAGTGCCGCTCCGTACGTGCACTCGCCCGCGCGCCCGATCCTGAAGGAGATCGGCCTCGACCAGCCGTTCTTCGACGACAAGAACCGCGCCTTCTGGGTGCTTCAGTCCGCCGGTTGGACGGGCTATTTCATCCTTCGATCGCTGTCGGGCTTTGCCAACAGCATGGGCGCGGTCTGGATCATCCACACTGCTCTGCTGACCGCGACCGGCTATTCGCTGACGCTCCTGACGGGCTCGCTGTTCCGGCGGCTGATCATGATGCGGCCGATCTTCACGCTGGTGCTGTCGCTGTTTGTAGTGGCGCTTGCGGCCGCGGCCTTTTCGATCATCGAGACGTGGAGTGTTGCGACATTCCTCAAACCGGACTTAAGGCCGGTTGGAGTCGCCTATTTCGGCGCCATCCTGCTGAATTTCGCGCTGCTCGCCGCCTGGGCCGCCCTCTACTACGGGATCAACTATTTCCTGCTCCTCGAAGGGGAGATCAAACAGCGCGAACGGCTGGAAAGCCAGGCGTCTTCGGCGCAGCTGGCGATGCTTCGATACCAGCTCAACCCGCACTTCCTGTTCAACACGCTCAATTCGATCTCGACGCTGGTGCTCCTCAAGCAGACGGAGCGGGCCAATGCGATGCTCGCGCGCCTTTCGTCGTTCCTTCGCTATACTCTCGCCAACGAACCGACCGCCAAGGTGACTCTTGCGCAGGAGGTTGAAACTTTGAAGCTCTATCTCGAAATCGAGAAGATGCGCTTCGAGGACCGCCTCCGCCCCCATTTCCGGATCGACGCCGAGACGATCGGGGCACGGCTTCCATCGCTGCTGCTCCAGCCGCTGATCGAGAATGCAATCAAATATGCGGTCACTGCGAGCGAGGATGGGGCCGACATCTGGATCACCTCGAGCCGCCAGGGACAAGGGGTTCGAATCGAAGTTGCCGACAATGGAAATGGCGATGGGGCCGTCGATCCGATCCCCGGAGAATCCACCGGAGTCGGACTGGCGAACATTCGGGACCGTCTGACGCAGGCCTATGGTCCCGCCCATGGATTTACGACGAGAGAGAACGACAAGGGGGGCTTTAGCGTTATCATCGAGATTCCC
>DASSFK010000117.1:0-5231 GCA_035694565.1 Sphingomicrobium sp. | reverse complement strand
AGGGGGTGAGCGGATGAAGGCTCGAGAGAAAGGCGACACAAGCAGCTGGTTCGGCCTGCCGCGGTGGATTGCTTTCTTCCTCGCGGCCGTCGCCGTCGCCGGGATCGGGTTTCTCCTTTGGCTCACCTCGGAGACCTTCAGCCGATCCAACTCCCTCGACGCCCGGCGGGTTCGCGCCCTCAACATCGCGGCCGATTACATCGCCAAGTGGCCGACCGTCGCAACGACCATTGCGCAGACAAGCCTGTACCATCGAAAAATAGGAGAGACGGACAAGGCGAGCAACGACAAGGGGGACACTTTCATAACCTATCTTTACCACCCGGAATTCGGTGATTTTCAGGTCAGGTACGATCGGAATCTCGCCGATTGCATCACGAAAGTCGAAATCACAAGAAACCGTTTGAACGTGTGGGGCGAGGCCCTGAAGACGGTCTCCGGGAAGGTTGCAGAACCCGAGAAGACGTATGTCGAAAGGGCGCGCGAATCATCGTGGATTCCCCTGACGAAGGACGGAGCGGATCGAGTCTGCTTCACAATCGCGAATCTCGATTTGGGCAGGGTGGCGCCGCCGCTCGGCAGTTTCTCCCACCTGCTGCTGATCGAGGACAAACCGCAGAAGGACGCCAATGATCGGTTGAGCTGGCGCGAAGGCCGCGTCGTCGCCTGGGTCGGCAAGTCGGAGCTGCCGATCCGCAAGCTCTCGGATCTTCCGGCGCTCGAGTCCGAGGTGTCGAAGGTCGTGCTTGCGACTGCGCAGGCCACCTATTCCGCCGCGACGACGAAGCAGGCCGCCGTTCCGCCGGGAGGCGCAAGGGACGCCCTCGAGCCTTTTGATTCGCGTGTCGCTGGCAGGAGCTACCGGTTCTATTGGCGCCCGATCGCGCTCGACGTCCCGGTCGCGACCGCCGAAGCAGGCCAATCGTCGTTCAACTATTACCTGGTGGGAGTCGCTCCGAGCCGCGCCGCGCCGGAGCCCGGACGGTCCCGCCCCGAGGTTTTGGCGTTCGCGCTGGCCCTGTTCATGCTGATCGCGCTGGTGCCGGTGGTAAAGCTTGCCCTGCTGGGGCCGGTCGACAGCATGAAGGCGATCGAGGTCGCGGCAATCTGTCTGGGGATAGTCGCCGCGGCCGCGCTCGGAACCGCTTTGTGGATCGGCGTTCGAGACGTCCTGGTCGCGCGGAGTGACGAAACGCCCAAGGTCGCTGTCGCGGCCAAGTCCCTCGCCGAGCACATGTCGGGCGACATAAGAGGGACCTTGCTGTCCCCCGAGATGAAGGAGCTTTCAACGGGCCTGGCAAGGTTCACGTCCGACACGCTTGTCGCTGACCTTCGACCGATGAAGACGTCGGTGAATCCTCCGCCATTTGCCAGAATCGAAAACCTGGTTCTGCTCGACGCAAACGGCAGACAGGCCGCGGGTACGGTCAGCGTGGCGGCACGCGACCGGGTGGGCGCCAACTTCGACCTTAGCGATCGTGACTATTTCAAGCGTGCGATGGACAAGGATTTCGCGCCGCATTCCCGCGACCTCGTCAACGCGCTGAGGAATCTCGAGCCCGACTGCGGCATATGGAAATATGTTGAGAAGGACGGTCTCGTCGTCGACCAGATCCGATCGCGGACCGATGGTGCTCCAAAAACGATCGTGGCCGCGAGGATAACCGAGCCGGATCCCGATTCACGCTGTCCCAAATTCGCCGGCACCGATGAGCGGCTTCGGCCGTCCGTCCTTGTCGTCCCGTTCGTGATGCGGTCCATGCTGTCCCCCGCCCTGGAACCCGGCATTCGCTATGCCGTCATGGACGTCCGGCCGGGGCGCCCTGTCCTGTTCCACAGCGATTCCTATCGAGCGGGGGTCGAACTTCTGGACGAAAGCCTCGACGCCAATACCCGGGCGAGGCTCTTCCGTGAGATCGGTGTTCCGCGCAAATGCGGGGAACCGGCTGCTCCAGCAAGACCGTTCACCGGCATTTACGAGGAAGAGGCAACTTTGTTCGCGGTGACTCGGGTGCCCTGCACCGACTGGGCCGTCGTGGCGTTCAAGTCGCGACGGCTGGTTGACGCTCAAGCCGTGAAACCCGCGATTCACGCGATCATCGTCTGGGCGTCGCTGATGGTCATTCCCTATTTGCTTTGGATGGCCGCGGCCCTGAAATGGGGCGACCGCGCCTGGGTCTGGCTATGGCCCGAGCCGACGAGCGCGAAGAAGGCAGCGTACCGAAGTCTGGCCCTGATCCTTGCAGCAGCCGCACTTCTTTCGGTCCTGTTCGTCGAGTTGGCCTGGCCGTTCAAGGGGTTCCTTCTCAGCACCCTGACCGCATTCGCCAGTCTCGTTTGGCTGGCGTGGCTTCACTTCAAGCAGACGATCAGGGAATTCCTTCAACGAAGGCAATCAAGGGCAACTGCCGGCAAATGGCCGGGGCAGCTGCTCGATTGGCTCGATCGGGTGGAGTCCAGGTTAGAAAAACGACCGGTTTCCAGGGAGACATTGGCGAGCGACGACGAGAAGGAGGAAGCCGAAGGCGATCCTAGCGAGAAGCTCGACCGAGCGACCGAGGGACGATTCATATGGTTCATCGTCACCTTGGTCATTGCAGTGTCGGTTGTGCCGGTTGCCGCCCTCACCGCCGATGCGCGTGCCTATTTCGCTCAGGTTTCCAAAGCGGAGGATATCGCCGCGAGCGCGGAGGCAAAGCGTAATCAGGTCAATTTGGAGAATGCGATCGCGCGGATGGGAGGGTTCCAGACGGCGGCCGTCGATAACGAGCCCTCGGAGACAAATGTCTGCGACAAATGCCGCCCCCATTACTTCACTGAGGGGCTTCGAAAAGCGGCGGGATATGAGCGCGGCATTGAGCCGGTGAAGGCACCGCCCACCCATTGGATCATCTCGCTGTTCCTGCTCAGGTTCACCGACAATTTCACGCTTTTCTCACTGGGCCTGGTGATTTTGGTAGTTCTCGGCCTGGCAATCTGGACCAGCATGCGAGGACTCTTCGGCTTCGGAGTGGCGCTCGAGGCCGTCGATTACCCCCAACTCCCGATCACGGAGATCTGGAAGGATCACTGGGAGCTGAATCGGGGCTTGCCGCCGCGTTTCCTCGTCATCCGAGCGGACGAAAGGCACATGCAGGCACTGAAACGAAATGCCCTGCTGATGGATTTGAATGAGGACATCAAGACTGCGCGCAGGCTGCAGCTACTGCCCCTAAAGGACCCCTCGGATCCTCGGAAGCTTCTCTTGATAACCAATCTCGGACTCTTGCTTGGGGACCCCATCGGACGTCTCAAAGCCCTTGAGAGGCTTGAGCGGATCTTGGCCGAACAGGGTGATCCACCAGGCTTTAGAATCGCAATGCTGACGTCACTGACGCCGCTCGAACGTCTGCTTCAATCCTTCGAGCGCGAACGCGATGAAAGCGGCCAGCTCGATGACCAGCAGAAAACCGCTGCTCGCCTGGAGCGAGCCAAATATCGCGAGGACATGCGCTGGAGCGCGGTCTTTGAAGAATTCACGACCTATTACCACGCCGCCAGGCCGAGGCCGGAGCCAGCCGACCTTCACAAAAAGGGCGCTGTGGTGAGACAGATCTGGAAGGAACTCGAATATGTTCCTGACCCGGTGGTCGCAGCGATGATCTGGGATCCCGCGAAGCCCCTTTTGGAGAAAGAGATCCTGGACTGGGCCGACAAGATTCAAAAGCGCAACCCGGAGCCTCGAGCGATCGTCGATTTTCTCGCGTCGAACCTGATCGAGCATTATCACTTGATATGGTCGCTCTCGAGCCGAGAGGAGCGGTTGCTGTTGTACCGGATCGCGCACGGGCATATCCCGAATATTGCCAAGGCTTACGCATTGCGATCGTTGGTGAAGCGGGGCCTCGTCGTGCTCGATCCTTATCCGCGGACGATGAACGAAAGCTTCGCCCAGTTCGTGAGACATGTCGAAAAGCCTGAAACGATCAAGGTCTGGAGGAAGACCCAGCAACATGGCTTCTGGGAAGGCGCCCGGCTTCTGTTCGCACTGACCCTTCCCCTGGCGCTTGGAGTGCTCATCCTCGCCGCCATCCGGAATGGGGACTCGATCGCCGCGGTCGTTCCGCTAATTGTCGCGGCGGGCCCGGCGCTGATCAACGCGCTCGGCTCCGCCCGGCGCACCGCGGCAGCATAGCTAGAAAGGGTACGCAGGATATCCCCAAAGGAATGCGCGCAAGTGCAGGGGCGCTTCAAACTCGGTCGACGCGGCCGGCCTCCACCGTTTGAGGTTCTTAACGGTCAGACGGTATGCGTTCGCCGATGATCCGCTTCCTATCCCTGGTCGCTTCGACGGCATTGTTCGTATCCGTCGCCGCCGGCGCTCAATCGCAGTTCAGCGGAACGGGTCGCGCCAAGGACGGCGATTCCCTCATGGTCGGCGACAAAGAGGTGCGTCTGGTCGGCATCGACGCTCCCGAGCTCGGTCAGACCTGTCAGCGTGATGGACAGAATTGGGCCTGCGGTGCTGCCGCCAAGGACCTGCTGATTAGCCTTATGCGCGGCAAGACCGTGTTCTGCTCACAGACGGGGACCGATCAATACCGGCGAGTGCTCGCGCAATGTGTTGCAGGCACGACTGACTTGAACAGGACGATGGTCGCGTCGGGCTATGCGGTCGCGTTCCGTCGCTATTCGACCGATTACGTTTCCGCCGAGGACAGCGCGAAGGTGAACAAGCGCGGTCTGTGGTCCGGCAATTTCACCATGCCCAGTGAGTACCGCCATGCGAGCCAGCCGCCTGCTCAAGTGAAACGCGCTCCCGAACGAAGATCCGGCCGGGCGTCATCGAATGATTGGGCGGGACGAGCGCAGGCAAATTGCACCATCAAGGGCAATCGTAATCGCCGCGGGCAGTGGATCTATCACGTTCCAGGTATGCCGTATTACGATCAGACCCGGGCGGAGGAGCTTTTCTGTAGTGAAGCGGAGGCAGCGGCCGCCGGCTATCGTCGAGCCATCGTCAGGTAGCCGCTCATTGTTAATCTAAATGGCTGATTTCAATGGCTTAAGGCTGGTGGAGCTGAGGGGAATCGAACCCCTGACCTCTGCAGTGCGATTGCAGCGCTCTCCCATCTGAGCTACAGCCCCGCCTCAAGCAGGCGACCACATAGCGACGCCTCCCACCCCTTGCAATCACCCGCCTTGCGGCAATTTCGGCTCGTCTTGCGGCCGTGCCGCAACTGGAACGGCCG
>DASSFK010000116.1:0-6695 GCA_035694565.1 Sphingomicrobium sp. | reverse complement strand
GTCTCCCAGACGGGATCGTCGGGGGCGATGTCGCCGACATGGCGCGAACCGAGCCGCGCCTTGAGCGCGGTTCCGGACGCGAGCCCCTCGACGCAGTCGCCGTGAAAGCTGCACGCGCCCGGCCAATCGTCGCCCGGAATCCGGACCGGCCGGATGTGGCCGAGCTCACTGTGCGCGAAGCCTCGTGTCGGCAGGCCATTGACGACGAGGCCAACGCCGACCCCGGTACCGACCGTAATGTAGGCGAAGTCCGTATGGCCCCTGCCCGACCCCCAGCGCATCTCGGCAAGCGCGGCGCCGTTGACGTCCGTGTCGAAGGCGACGGAAGTTCCGGCGGCCCGGGCGAGGCGTCGGGCAATGTCGGTGTCCGACCAGTCCGGCTTGGTGGTCCTGGTGATGAAGCCGAAGGTCGGCGATTCCATCCTGAGGTCGACCGGCCCGAAACTGTTGATGCCGAGCGCCGCGATCCCGTGCCCGGCCCAGTCCTTCAACAGGTCCTCGAGCGCGCCGAGCGTCTCGTCGGCCGTGGTCGTCGGGACGGTCTCCTGGCGAAGGATCTCGCCCGGCGAATAGGCCAGCGTCGAGACGCACTTCGTGCCCCCGAGCTCGACACCGGCAAACGGCAATCTCGCCAATGCGCTCTCCCCTGTCCAACGAGCGCAGGCTACACGGCAATTCGAATGCGGCAATGTTGAGTTGGAGCGGCCAGTGCGAACGAGGCGGCTGGAACGGCGTTCAAGCGCCGTTCGCCGACCTCAGGCCAGTCTCGTCCAGTAGGGACCGATCTTTCTTAAGCGGTCGAGCGAGGCCTGCGCGGCCCGGAGGCATTTCTCCTCGACCTCATGCTCCTCGCTCCTGGAACGCGGGAGCTTGTGGCCGAACTTCCGCCACAGCGCCCGCATGGTCACGAGATCGTTGAGCTTGCCGAGGCTTTCCTGGAGACGTTCGACCGACTTGTAGAATTGCTTCTGCTTCCTCCCGGCGCTGGTGTGGAGCGCCTGCACGAAGTCCAGCGCGTAGCGGAGCTTCTTGATCTCGATTCGAAGCTCGTGCCTTTCATCGGCGTCCATCGATTTCAGATCGCCGTGGCGGGCAAGCTTCTGCCACCATTTGTAGAGTCGGCGGGCAACGAAGTCGGGCAGCGGCCGGCAGGCCTTCGGGTTCTGCCGCCAGCGTCCGAGCTCGATCCAGGCGACAAGGTCGATCAGCAGCAGCCGAAGCCGCTTCGACTGGAGAGCTTCGATAACCTGATCGTAGGCGTGCTCCCGCTCTGCCTTGATTGCGGCTCGCAAGGGCTTCGGGAGACCTTTCCGCGCAAGGAAGACATCGAGGTTCCGTGCCTCGCCGAGCTGGCCCGTGAACCAGCGAAGCTCCTGCCGGAGATTCTCGAACTGGGCATCGGCGAGGGCCGGCCTGAACAGCGAGAAGGCGGCCCGAAGCCGCCGCATCGAGACTCTCATCTGATGGAGCGCCGCCGCCTCTCTTCGTTTGGCGACGATCATCTCGTTCGAGCGGAAATGATGGATGCAGCTTTGGACGACTGCTTCGACCGCTTCGGCGACGATCATTTCCGGCCGAACGGGGACCAGCTCGGCCCTGGCGACCTTGCCGGGCTGATCGCTCAACCCGAGTGCGGTCTCTGAATCGCGGAACAAGGCCCGCTCGGCACTCGGGTCCGCACCTGCGGAATCGCGTCTAACCTTCAGTTCGACTTCGTGGTTCACGAAACCTCGGCTCACAGAAGCGCGCGGGCTCATATCACAACGCGATCCGCCGTTCAGCACCAGTCGGCGTGTTTTGGGTTGGTATGGTCATGAATCTGTCCGAAATCCCGAGCAGATTGTTCGCGAAGAGGTCATCTCATTTGCGATTCGGAAGGAGCAGGCGGCGCTTGCCTCTACAGACTGGAGCCTTGCCGTGGCGCCTCTCGAAAGGGAGGAAGGCCGAGGTTCTGCTGGTCACTGGAAGGCGCTCGGGCCGCTGGATGATCCCCAAGGGCTGGCCGATGGCGGGCAGATCGCTCGCCGAGGCGGCGGCGCGCGAGGCGTTCGAGGAGGCAGGAATCAGCGGGACCGTCGACCCCCGCCCGCTCGGCAGCTTCCATCACGCCAAGCGAGGCTTCTTCGGGACGACGGACATCGAGATCCTGGTTCATTCGCTGTCGGTCGATGAGGAGCTTCCCGACTGGCCCGAGCGGGGCGAGAGGGACCGCCAGTGGTTCCCGCTCAAGAAGGCGCTCGCGGCCGTCGATTCCGACGAGCTGAGGGCGTTGATCTTGAGCCTCGGAAAGCGGATCAAGGCGCTTCACGAGGCGTGACCGGTATTATTTTACCCGTCCGGAAATAGCCGGATTTGCTTGACGAATCCGGTCCTCGCTGCCAATGACCCGCCCGACGGCGGCTCCGATCAGGTGCCGCTTTCCCGTTTTTGAAAAGAGGCAAACGCCATGAAGGCGCTGATGAAGACGACCAAGTCGGCCAAGCCGGCAGAGGTCGAGAAGAAGTGGCATCTGATCGATGCGGACGGGCTGGTCGTCGGCCGGGTCGCTACGATCATCGCCAATATCCTGCGCGGCAAGCACAAGCCGAGCTATACCCCGCACGTCGATTGCGGCGACCATGTCGTCGTCATCAACGCGGACAAGGTCCGTTTCACCGGCCGCAAGCTCAGCCAGAAGGTGTATTACAAGCACACCGGTTATGCCGGCGGCATCAAGGGCATCACCGCGGGCAAGGTCCTCGAGGGCCGTTTCCCCGAGCGGGTGCTCGAGAAGGCGGTCGAGCGCATGATCCCGCGCGGCCCGCTCGGCCGTGACCAGATGCGCGCCCTGCACCTCTATAATGGCCCCGACCATCCGCACGGCGGCCAGGAGCCGCAAGTCCTCGACGTCGCGTCGATGAACCGCAAGAACAAGGTGGGCGCATAATGTCCGATACTCGCCAGTCCCTTTCCGATCTCGCCGAACTGACCGGCCAGCAGGCCGCCCAGCCCGCTCCGGCCGCTGCCGAGGCTGCTCCGGCCGAGGCCGAAGCGGCTCCGCCGCCGCCTCCGGCGCAGTCCGAGGCTCCGCTTCGCGAGCAGCAGCTCGACAAGTTCGGCCGCGCCTATGCGACCGGCCGCCGCAAGGACGCCGTCGCGCGTGTCTGGCTGAAGCCGGGCTCGGGCAAGATCGAGGTCAACGGCCGCGACCAGGAGACCTATTTCGCCCGTCCGTCGCTTCGACTGGTCATCAACCAGCCGTTCGACGTCGCCGAGCGCAGCGGCCAGTATGACGTCGTCGCAACCGTCAAGGGCGGTGGGCTCTCGGGCCAGGCCGGCGCGGTCAAGCACGGCATCGCCCAGGCCTTGAGCCGCTTCGAGCCGGCGCTTCGGACGGCGGTCAAGCAGGCCGGCTTCCTCACGCGCGACCCGCGCGTCGTCGAGCGCAAGAAGTACGGCCGCGCCAAGGCACGCCGGAGCTTCCAGTTCTCGAAGCGCTAAAGGGCTTCAAACGAGCGTCACGCGAAGGGCGGTCCGGCTTCCGGGCCGCCCTTTTCGATTCTAGGCTGGCGCCATGCCAAAAGCCTTCACCAGGGCGGTGAGCCCGAAACTCGCTGAATGCGAGCTAACCCACCAGGATCGGGTCGCGACCGATTGGACAAAGGCGGATGCCCAGCATTCCGCCTACGAACGAGCGCTCGAGCAGGCCGGATTCAAGGTCGTCCGGCTGCCGGATCTCCCCGACCATCCCGACGGAGTGTTCGTCGAGGACACCGCCCTCCTCCTCGATGGCCATGCGGTCATCCTTCGTCCGGGAGTCGCGTCCCGGGCCGCGGAAACGTCGTCCACGGCGGCCGGCCTTGACGCGCATTTCCAGCTGCGTCGCGTGTCCATGGGCCATGTCGATGGCGGAGACGTGCTTCGGATCGGCAGGACGCTGTACGTCGGACTGTCGAGCCGCACGGATAAACAGGGAATCGACGCCTTGCGCGCGATCGGAGGCGAGATCGGCTTCGACGTCGTCCAGGCGGAGTTGAAGGACTGCCTGCATCTGAAGACGGGAGCGACTTTCGCGGGGCTGGATCGGGACGGCGCTCCCGTCCTCATCTACGACCCTCGAAGCGTGGATCCTTCCCAGTTCGCCGGTGTCGAACCCATGCCCGTCGACAGTGGGGAACCGGCAGCCGCGAACTGCCTGCGAGCAGGTGCCCAACTCATTCTCCCGGCCGGCAACCCGCGAACCGCCGAACGACTGCGCGAGCGCGGCTTCGACGTGATCGAACTGGACGTGTCCGAGCTTCAGAAAGCCGAAGCCGGCGTGACCTGCATGAGCCTGATAGGATAGCAAGACGGCCCGGAGTGCTTCTCCGGGCCATCCAGTCCTCAGGCGACGGCGCTCTCACGCGACGCCGCGGTAGGCCTGTCCTTCGATGAGCCAGTCCGAAACCTTTCGGCCGAACCTCGCGATCGCATGCATGTTGAAGAAGTGCATGCCCCCCAGCACCAACACCGCCAGGCCCACTTTCCCGCTCAGGAACCGGATGGTCTCGGTCCAGGTCTGGGGCTCGCCCGCGTAGCTCAGGGTGAGCGTGATGAAGCCGATGTTCACGAGATAGAAGCCGACCACGAGCAGGTGATTGGTCGACTTGGCCAGCTGTTCATTCTGGCCGAAGCACTGGACGAGAAAGACCTCGCCATTTGTCGACAATGTGCGGGCGACCCAGATGGTCATCGAGATCGCGATGACGAGATAGAGTCCGTAGGCAAGTTCAACCATGTCTTCCTCCTCTTGCTGCAATTTCTGAAATTTCAGAAATCAAATGATAGGGTTCGAACGGACATCCTTCCTTTTGAAAAAGATCAGTGGGTCTTTGGCCTGGAGCCGGGAATGAACTGGGCGACCTTCGCGCCCAGCTTCATCAGGGTAATGAGCGTCGGCTTGGGTAGTCGCCGAACCTGATCGTACCAGCCCGTCAGAGTACTGATGAACTCGTGCATCCGACCGATCCTCTCCCGGACATGGTCGGGCACGTCCTTGCGTTCGCCAAGCTTGTCCTTGAGGCCGGCGAGGAGCGCTATGGTCGGATCAATCTCGCGGCGCTTCCGCTCCGCGCTGATGCGCATCAGCAATTCCCAAAGGTCGGTCTCGGCGACGAAATGGTCTCGCCGATCGCCGGAGACGTGCTGGCGGCGGACGATTGAGTAGGACTGCAATTCCTTGAGTGCCGTCGACACGTTGGAACGGGCGAGCTTCAGTGTCTCGCTGATTTCCTCCGCGTGCAGCGGCCGATCGGACAGATAGAGCAAGGCGTGGATCTGGGCGACCGACCGGTTGACGCCCCAATTGGTGCCCATCTCGCCCCAATGAAGGATGAAGGCCTCGACCTCTTCTATGTCCAGCAGCTTGCTCATATCAGTAATTTCTGTTTTTCCAGAAATAACAGACACTGTCAAGTTTATGAGCCGAGGAAGCCGTGGAGTTGCTTGAACCGGAACAACGGCTAGGCTCCGGGTAAAGAGGGGAAGTGATGCGACGCCTGATCCTGTTCCTGCTGGCCTTCTTGATCGCGGCACCATCGACTGCAGCGCAACGCCCGGCCTCGTCCGGATCGATCCTGATCTATTCCGGAACGACCGGTTACCGGCACGAGTCCATCCCGGCGGGAATCAAGGCGCTGAGCGCTATTGCCGCGCGGCGTGGCCTTGTGGTCGTCGCGAGCGAGGATCCAGCGGTCTTCTCGACAAGCAGCCTCAAACGCTTCAAGGCGATTGTTCTCTTGAGCTGCACCACGGACCCGAAAAAGCCGGAATCCGAATGGCTCGTCGGCGACCGGCGCGACGCCCTTCAGCAGTTCGTTCGCGGCGGCGGTGGGATCGTCGCCATCCATGCGGCGGCGGACTCGCATTATCACTGGCCCTGGTACGGCCGGATGATCGGCGCCCATTTCCAGCGCCATCCGGCTGGGACTCCCAAGGGACGAGTGACCGTGGTGGCTCCAGGCGACCCGGTGGTCGAGGGCCTTCCCCGATCGATCGAGCGCACCGACGAATGGTATTATTTCGAGGACTACGACCCCGTCTCGAAAGTGCTCGTGACGCTCGATCCCGCAACGATCGGCGAGAGCGACATCAATCCCAATCCGGTCGCCTGGACCCGGCAGATCAACGAGGGGCGAATTTTCTATACGGCGATGGGCCACACGACCGAGAGCTATTCCGAGCCATTCTTCCTCGAGCATGTCGAAAAGGGGCTCGACTGGGTGCTGAGACGCAGATGACGAGGACGTTGCTGCTTGCCTGTCTTCTCCTGGGCGCAACTCCTGCGGAGGCCGACAGCCTCCTTTTGAAGCCCGCGCGCGTGTTCGACGGCACCCAGGTTCACCAGGGCTGGTCGGTGCTCGTCGAAGGCGACCGGATCTCGGCCGCCGGTCCGGACGTCTCCGGGCCGGCCACGGCACGAGTGATCGAGCTTCCGGGCGCCACTTTGATCCCGGGCCTCATCGAGGGGCATTCGCACCTCTTCCTCCATCCCTACGACGAGGCCTTGTGGGACGATCAGGTGCTCCACGAACCGCTGGCGCTTCGAACGGCCCGGGCCGTCGTTCAGGCCGAGCGGACCCTCGATGCAGGGTTCACGACCGAGCGTGACCTCGGCACGGAGGGTGCGGGCTTCGCCGACGCCGGGCTTCGCGAGGCCATCGACAAGGGCATCGTCC
>DASSFK010000115.1:0-3823 GCA_035694565.1 Sphingomicrobium sp. | reverse complement strand
GGGAAGGTCTTCGTCCCCGATCTCAATGGCACCTTTAGCGGGACCGCCACGATCAGGGATCAGAACACTTTGGTCGCGCGCGGATGCCTGATCGGGAATTTCGGCTGCAAGTCGCAAGCCTGGACTCGGGTTCGGTAAGCGAGATCAGAGGACTCCGAACGTCCATCCCTCGGTCCTCGCGATTTCCGGTGTCAGGCCTTCTGGTTCGAAAGCCCTCGGCTCGGTGGTTGCAACTGCCCGCATTCCCGCAGCGGTAACGAGCGCGTCGGTCTGGTGATCATTGGGCTCGAAGCTCAGGCGAGCCGCCTTGCTGCCCAGTCCCTCAAGCGCGAGGTTGAGCGCGGCACGGGTGCGGAGCTTGGTGCCGGTCATCCCGGCTCGGCGGAGATAGATTCGGGTGTAGATTTCGACGACGGCACTGCCGTGTTTCGGAAGCGGGTCCATCGGAAAGATGGCGACCCTGCCGTCGAGATGATGCAGCAGGCGCATGCCTGAGAAACTTGCTTTCGCAACCTGCGCGGCGCCGATCGCGTCAAAGGCGCTCGCGGTCTTGCGCCCGCCTTGCGCATTCAGCCGCGCGTCGCATTGGCGAAAGTGCATGAAATCCGCCTTCACTCCGTCGGCAATGCCGAAATAGAAGTGCCGCCGGTGCGCGATCTCGAGGAAGCTGGCCGCGCCCAGGTCCGCGTCGTCGCACCTGCCATCGACATAGGCCCAGAACTCGCGCGCGGTTTTCGGGACTCCGGGCTCGCCGAGCAGATATTCTCCTCGCTCGACGATCGGCGGGGCGAAGCTGAAATCGAAGCCGAACAGGGTCGGCTCCTTGGCCGCGCGCTCGACCAGCCAGCGCAGCACGTCTTCGCGCGACCAGACGTAATTCGGCCGGATCAGCCGCGGCGCCGCCTCGTGCCGTGCCTCGGCGATCGCAATGCCCTTGTGCCGCCGTCCCTTCGCTCCGGACCAGTCGATCGCAATATAGCTTTCAAAACGGCTCACTTGCGTTTGCGCGGACGCACCTTCGGCCGAGCGGCGGTCCAGTCGCGCGACCTGGCAATGACGTCCCGAACCCGAGCTTCATCCGCCGCCTCGTAGCGGATCAACACGCCCGGCCAGCCCTCGTAATGCGGCGTCTGCCAGTAGGTCTCCGGCTCGGTTTCCTTGAGGATCTCGATGGTGTCGAGGTCGATGGCGACCCCGAACGACGTCTGTGTTTCGTGACTTGGGAAGAGGAAGGCGCGGCCGTTCGACGCAACCTTGACCGCCGGCTGGCCGTAGCTGGTTGAAAGCTCGGTGTCCGGCAGACTGAGGGCGTAGGCGACTGCCTCATCCCACTTCATCGGATCACACCAACGGCGGCTGGCGATCGTCGTCCGGAGCAGCCTCGGTCGCCGGCTTCTTCAGCCGGGGCGGGGAAGGGCGGCGGACCGTCGGAAGTTGGTCTTCCATCCATCGCTCGAGAATGCGAGCCGCGGCGTCGCGGCCGCCGAGGCCGAATGCGATCGCGGTAGCCACTGCGGCCGAGCCGAGGATCAGGCCGAACGCCATCATCACGATCTGGTCGGCGAGGCCCATGAAGGTGAGGCCGATCGCGGTAAACAAAGCGATGATTGCATATTTGACGATCGTCTCGGCATAGCTTGCCTCGCCGGTAGAGCTTCCAACCAGTGCGGACAGGATGCGAGCGAGGAAGATGCCGGCGACGATGATGACCGTGCCGAAGATCACCTTTCCGCCGAGTGCGGTGATCTGGAACAGCAATGCCGCGACCGAATCGCCGCCAATTGCCCTCGTGGCCTCGATTGCCGCGCCGAGCAGGATGGCGGTCATAGCGATCGCGCCGACGATACCCGACGGGTTCGACGACGCGGGCATGACTCCGAGCGCCCGGATGCTGTTGTCGAACCCGATGCTCGGGAGGACCGTTTCCGCAAGCGACTTGACCCACCGGCCAATCACGAACGCGAGTGTCAGCCAAATCAGTGCGTTGAGGACGTTTGGGATCGACGTCGCGATGATGTTGAGCATGTTGGTCGCAGGATCGGAAATCGCCGAAACCTGAAGGATCTGGAGCGCGCCGATCGCCGCAAAGATGATAATGATTGCGGAGACGGTGACGCCGACTGCCTTGGCGATCGAGCTTCGCGCCGGCGCAGCGCCTTCGGTCGTAGTGCCGCTCTCATCGACGGCGAGCGGCGCTTCGCCAATCGGGATTCCAGCCCTGCTGAACAGCTTTTCAAGGTTGAGCGCGCCAAGGGCGGCTTCGACGACGTGCCGAACGACGCGCGCCAGGATCAGCCCGGCGAAGAAGAAGACGCCAGCGCCGAGCAACTTCGGAAGAAAGGCGAAGACCTCGTTTGTCATCGCCGTCACCGGGGTCAACACGCCGGAGAGACCGAGTGGTGCGAGCGCGGCGATGAGACCAACTAGCCAAACCAGCCAGTAGGCGAGGCGGCCGAGCTCGGTCCCGACCGAGTCCACGCCCGCCTGCGGGTGGCGTTTCAGGACCGGCATTCGGTCGACCATCTTGGCGACCGCCCATTGCACCGCCTTGGCGATGAAATGGGTCGCGATCAGGATCAGGATCGCGAACACCACGCGGGGTCCCCACTGGATCAGCTGGTCGCGCCAATAGGCGGCCGGCGCTTCGGTCTGGTACATGCTCACCCTCCGTTAGTGGCTGTTCTTGTCGTCCGGGCTACGCTTCTGGCGAAGCTCGTTCCAGTAGGCGATGCGCTCCGAGATCTTCGCCTCGAAGCCGCGCTCGCTTGGCTCGTAGAGGGTTTGCCGGTCCATCCCTTCGGGCCAGTAGTCCTGGCCGGAAAAGCCTTCGTCGGAGTCATGGTCATAGGCATAGCCCTTGCCGTAGCCGATGTCCTTCATAAGCCGCGTCGGGGCATTCAAAATATGCGAGGGGGGCATCAGCGAGCCGGTCTCCCTGGCGCTTCGATAGGCATTCTTCTGAGCCATGTAGGCGGCGTTCGATTTGGGCGCAGTCGCGAGATAGAGGCAGGCCTGAACGATCGCCAGTTCGCCTTCGGGCGAGCCGAGGAAATCGTAGGCGTCCTTGGCGGCGAGGCATTGAACCAACGCCTGAGGGTCGGCGAGGCCGACATCCTCCATCGCGGCCCGGGTGAGGCGGCGGAGGACGTAGAGCGGTTCCTCGCCGGCGACCAGCATGCGCGCGAGATAATAAAGAGCGGCCTGCGGGTCCGATCCGCGCAGGCTTTTGTGAAGCGCGGAGATGAGGTTGTAATGGCCCTCGCGATCCTTGTCGTAGACGGGGACTCGGCGGTGAAGGAGGGCCGCCATGGCGGCCGGATCGAGCGGGGCTTCCAATTCGACGTCGAACAATGTCTCGACCTGGTTGAGGAGGAAGCGGCCGTCGCCGTCGGCGCTTGCGACCAGGGCTTCGCGAGCATCATTGGTCAGCGGAATTGGCCGGTCGACTTCGACCTCGGCCCGCCGGATGAGAGTATCGAGAGCCTCTTCGTTGAGCCGCCTGAGGATCAGCACCTGGCAGCGTGAGAGAAGTGCGGCGTTGAGCTCGAAGCTCGGATTCTCGGTCGTTGCTCCGACCAGCGTGACCGTGCCGTCCTCGACATAGGGCAGAAAGCCGTCCTGCTGCGCGCGGTTGAAGCGATGGATCTCATCCACGAACAGCAAGGTGCGCTGGCCGGCGCGTGCGGCCGTCCGGGCCTCGGCGAAGATCTTCTTGAGGTCGGCGACGCCCGAGAAGACGGCGGAGATCGGCACGAAGCGCAGCCCGACAGCGTCGGCAAGCAAGCGGGCAATGCTCGTCTTTCCAGTCCCCGGCGGACCCCAG
>DASSFK010000114.1:0-2902 GCA_035694565.1 Sphingomicrobium sp. | reverse complement strand
AAGCTCGTCCGCACGGGCCGCCAGTTCCTGCACGAGACCGGACGCGAAGCGACGCCGGAGGAGCTCGCCGAGCGTCTTTCGATGCCGCTCGAAAAGGTCCGCAAGGTGATGAAGATCGCCAAGGAGCCGATCAGCCTTGAGACGCCAATCGGCGACGAGGAAGACAGCCATCTCGGCGATTTCATCGAGGACAAGAACGCCGTCATCCCGGTTGACGCGGCGATCCAGTCGAACCTCAAGGAAACCGTTACTCGCGTGCTGGCGAGCCTGACCCCCCGCGAAGAACGCGTACTACGCATGCGCTTCGGCATCGGCATGAACACCGATCACACGCTGGAGGAAGTCGGGCAGCAGTTCTCGGTCACCCGCGAACGCATCCGACAGATTGAGGCGAAGGCGCTCAGGAAGCTGAAGCACCCGAGCCGGTCGCGGAAGATGAGGAGCTTCCTCGACCAATAATCGTCTGGGTCAGTCCCCGACGACGGAGAAGCGCACGCTGCGCGTCTCCGGGTCGGCGCTGTCCAATCTTACCGTCCGTTCGTCGCCCGGCTTCAGGCCATTCGTCTTGAGCCGCGCGACCACTGGCGGAGACGTCAGTTGGATCCGTGCTCCCCGATCGTCCACGTCGGTAACGACTGCGGCGAAATTCGTTCCCTCCCTTCCCTGAAGAGCCACCGTTTCGGCCAGGTCGATCACGGCGTGCGCGATCTGGCCTGAAAGCGCGTCCGCCTTCTGCATCACGTCCGGCAGGGCCTCGAAGGCCTTCTGGGTTTGCTCGGGGACGGGCCGACCATTGGCGATTTCGTGGGCAGCCTCGACGACGTAGCGGTCGGCTAGACGCCGAAGCGGCGCGGTTGAATGCGCATAGGGGGCTGCGACCGCCGCGTGCCACGGCAATACGCCTTCCCTGAACGGCTGGTAGGCAGCGCTCTGGCTGGCTCTGCGTATGGCAAGCATCATCGCCGTGTCCGCAGCCTTCGCCGGGTCGAGCCGTCGCTCCAGCTGCTGCAGGCTCTCAGCTTTGGGCCACTCCAGCCCGATCGCCCTGGCCGTGTGGCGCAAACGCCTGACCGCCCAGTCCTGCGGCTCCGTCATGGTCCGGAATAGACCGGTTTTCGCCTTCAGCATGGCCGCCGCCACCGCCAGGTTGGTTGCCAGCGATAGTGCGGCGTTCCGCTTCTCGGCCCAAGTCTGCGGGCGAAGCTGCAGTCGGAAACAGCCATTCTCTCGGACAACCTCTTGCTCCGGAGGCTCAACCCTGGCCGCCCCCCGCGCCTGCTCGGCCGCCTCGATCCGACCTGTCAGCTCCGAAAACCCTGCAGGCAAATCTCCTTCTCGAGCGGTCTCATAAGCGAGCTTGGCACGGCTGCGTATGCGCGCACGCTGCGCTCTGTCCAGCTTCGCTTCGCCAGCCGGATCGACACGCACAGTGAAGATGATCGCCGGCCGCTCTCCATCTGGAAGGAGGCTTGCTGCGCCCTCGCTCAGTACCGATGGATAGAGCGGCACCTTGCCGTCGGGCAAATAATAGGAGGTGCCCCGTGTCCAGGCTTCGCGATCGATCGCTCCGCCCGGCGCAACGAACCAGGCAACGTCCGCTATGGCATAGTGGAGCAGAACGTCATTACCCGCCGCTTCAATGGCGAAAGCCTGGTCGAGGTCGCGGGACTGCGCCGGATCGAGCGTTACGAAGGGCACGAACGTCGCGTCGGCGTGCCCTTCGAAACTACGCCGAACCGCCTCTGCCGCTTCCGTCTCCGCGTCCGGCGGATAACCAACCGGCAGCTTGTATTGCTGGCGGATCAAGGCCAGCCCTTCGGACAACAAGCAATTGCGATCGCTGATCGTGCGCAAGGCTCAGGCCACCCAATCTCGCCTAGGACACGCTGTCGTAGAACGGCTCTCCGTCGGAGCCGTCAGACCTCGGCGCGATCCAGGTGATCAAGTCCCATTCGTTGCGGATCGCGAGGACAAGGTTGAGGGTGATCACTGCAGCGATGCCCTCGCGGCACCAGGGCCAGCCGCACCATACCGCAAGGGCCACCCACCCTAGCGCGACATAGAGCAAGCTCGGAATCACGCCGTAGAACCAGAGATCCGTCCAGTGCACCTCGTCCTTCAACCGCCGGATGCCCACGATCGACATCAGGCCGCGCACAAGGCCCCACAGAGCGATGATCCCGGCAACCGCCGCGAACCTGTGGCTCGTGATCCCGGGCACCAAAGCGGCGGCACTCAGCACCAGTACGAAGCTGACGCTGAGCACGATCGGGCCCATGTACAGCTTCGACCCGGTCAGCACGCTCGACCGCGAGCGGTCCTGCATCAGGCTGATGACGACGAAGATCAGGCCGATCAGCACCGCTGCCGCCCCGCCGGCCATCAGGTAGAATTCGCCCCAGCCCTCGAACATCGCCTCACCCTCGAAGTTGCGTCGGGCTGCATAGCAGCCGTCAGCGGTCGGGGAGAAGGCTCGCGCTACAGGCTGTTGCGCATCACCAGGACGCGAACATGACTCCAATGCCGACGACCGCAGCCGTCAGCGCCACCGGAATCCACGTCGATGCGGTCTTGCGCAGAATCTCAGTCATACATTCCCCCACCCTTCATCTGGCCGCCCGGAAGCGGTCAGGACCCAAGGTGGAACTCGTCGCCTGCGCCCAACTGCCAGTCATTCGAAGGCAGCGAGTCCCGGGCTCAGTATAGGAAATGTTACAGTTTGGAGGAACCCAAAGGTCCGCATTTCAAGGGTTTAGTGGCCGCCTCGCAACACTAGCCCGAACTGCTGACGGAGACCTCCGCGCCTTCGCAGTCGAGGAAACGCGCGATCCGCGTCCCGTGGACGTCCTTCGGCTCGCTGGTAAAGGTCAGGCCATCCTGGCTTCCCTGCTCGAAGAACCGG
>DASSFK010000113.1:0-5030 GCA_035694565.1 Sphingomicrobium sp. | reverse complement strand
GTTCAGCCTCGGCGCTCACCACACCGAATATAATGCTTCCGACGACAATTCGACGATCATCAATCCGGCGGTCACCGCCCATCTGCTGCTCAGCGAAGACTGGGATGCGAGTGCGTCGGTCGGAGTGTCCTTCGCGAGCTTTGACCGGATCACCGGTAGCAGCAATTCGACCGATTTGTCGCTCGACGGCTCGATCTGTCACACTTCGGAAACCGAGCGTCTCTGCGGCCGGGTTGCGCGTTATACCGAGAGCCAGTCGCGAAACTCGATTGTCACGACGAGCTCGATCGGAGTGAACTGGTTCAAGCGGCTGGACGAGGATCAGACAATCCAGCTGGCTGCCAGCTACATTCACTATTCATCGGACTTCGAAGTGTTGGATAATCTGGACAGCAATTATTTCGACCTCGCCGGCAGCTACAGCCGCAAGATCGGAAACCGCCTGTCGGCGGGCGCCGACCTCTCGGCTCGCAAGCTCGCGCAGGACGGTCCGGATCCGGAAATGGACATCAGCGGCTCGCTGTTCGTTCGCTATCGGCTGGGTGACATCTGATGATGGAGCCCGCGACAAGCGAGCGTTTCGAGGGCGGCGGTGGCGGCGCCTGGCTGATCAACCACCTGCCGGTGATCCTCTGGCAGCGCCGCTGGTACGTGATCATCCCATTTGTCCTGATTTTCCTCGTCGGGCTGCTGACGGCTTTCTTGTTGCCGACGCTCTACCGGTCATCGGCAACCTTGCTGGTTGAGTCCCAGGCTCTTTCGACCGACATCGTCGAGGCCCCGGGCGAGGGCCAGATCGAGCAGCGCATCGCCAGAATCCGCGAGCAGGTGCTGAGCCGCGGAGACCTCATCAGCCTTATCGAGCAGAACGACCTCTACCCTTCCGAGCGCCGTTCGAAGGCGATGTCCTACGTCGTCGACAAGATGCGGTTGGCGACCACGATCGGTGCTCTTTCCGGAGACATCGGGCAGAGCGGCGACAGCAAGCAGACCACGATCGCGGTGACGATGAGCTACGACTATCCCGAGCCCGCGAAGGCTCAGGCGGTCATGCAATCCTACGTGATGCAGTTCCTCCGCATGGACAGCGACGAGGTCGAGGACCAGGCGAACCTGACCGTCCGCTTCCTTCAGGATCAGGCCGGAAAGCTGCAGACCCAGATTCGCGAGATCGAAGGCCAGATTACCGCCCTGAAGGCCAGCAATGGAGCAGTCCTTGCCGGCTCCGGAGTGCCGGCCTTCATGGATACGGGCAGTTACACAGCCCAGATCACCACCCTCGAGAACGAGAATCGTCGACTGCTCGCGCAAGCGCGCGGAACGGGTTCGGACTCGGCGCTTGCCCAGGCCGAGAGCCAGCTTGCCGCCTTGCGAGCGACGCTGAGCGACAACCACCCGGACGTCGTTCAGGCCCGCGAGCGAGTGGCCATTCTCAGGCAGTCGGCGCAGGCCGGCGGAGGCGCAGCCTCTTCGGCCGTTCAGGAAGAAGTCCGAGCGAACAATGCCGCGATCGCGCAGCTTCGGGCCGCGCGGGACGCGCAGATCAACCGGGTCAACGCGACCATGGCCGGGCAGGCCCGCGCACCGGCGATCCTCGAACGCGCGATGCAGCTCGAGAACCAGGCCAACGGCCTTCGCGAGCAGTACAAGACGGTTGCCGGAAACTTGATGAAGGCGCAGGGCAACGCGCGGCTTGCCAATGAGCAGCGCGCGGAACGCCTGTCGCTCGTCGAGCCTCCGAACCTGCCCGATCGGCCGCATTGGCCGAACCGGCCCCTCGTGATCGGCGCTGGCGCAGCCGCTGGAATCGGAATCGGCCTCGTCCTTGCGCTGCTGGTCGAGTTGCTCAATCGTCCGATGCGGAGCCCGGCTCAGGTCCAGTCGATGGGCTTCCCGATCCTTGGCGTTGTACCAATTCTTCAGACCAAGCCGACCAAGAAGCGCTTCGGATTGTTCAAGAAACGCGAGCCTCGCTTTGCATAGCCCCATTCACCAGACATCCGGAGTGTCGCCTTTGGCCGAGCCCGGCACCAGCCTTTCAGTCACGCCGCTTCCGGACAGCCGCAGCGCTGTCGAAGTCCCTTGGGATTCCGGAATGGCGAAGGAGCGCGGGATTTTCGGCTTCGACAGCATGGATGCCCGGTCTCGAAGCTTCAACCTGATCAGGGCTCGACTGCTCGAGCTCAGGGCGAAGAACGGCTGGCGGATGTTTGGGGTGGTTTCAGCGACCCCGAACGTTGGAAAGTCCTTCATCTCGGCAAACGTTGCCGCGGCCCTTAGTCGCGACCCCCGCTACAACACCTATGCGGTCGATTTCGACCTTCGTCGCGGTTCGCTGAGCAACATTTTCGAACTGGCTCCCCAGCTCGGGGTCAGGGATTATCTCGAAGGATCGCCGGGCGCGGAATCGCCGGTCGCCTATCGGCTCGAAAGCGAGCGGCTGCTGATCATGCCGACGGCTGCCGGTCGCATTCACTCGGCAGAACTTCTGGCAAGCGAGCGCGCGCAGATCCTGCTCCGTTCGATGCGCGTTTCCGATGAGAAGAACCTGTTCATCGTCGACCTTCCGCCAGTGTTCGCGAACGACGACGCGGCAACGGTGATGGCCCGCCTGGACGGATACATGGTCGTCGCCGAGGAAGGAAAGACGAAGCAGCGCGAAATCCAGGACGCGGTCAGCCATCTCGGTCAGGGACGTCTCGCCGGCGTGGTGCTCAACAAGTATCGCGGCGGCGTCGTCAGCGAGGGCTATGGCGTCGACGATTATTACGCCGCCGGATACTCGCAAACGGACACTAAGGCGAAGAAGCGCCCTGGCTGACTTAGAGCTGAGCGCCTACTTCTTGGCGGGTTGACCGGGCTTGCTCGCCGGAGGCGCGAAGCCTTCCTTATATTCGATTTTCGCAGAGTCTCGGGCGGCCTTCAGTCGATTCTGGACCAGGTTGCCGGTCTGTTCGCGACGCATTGCGGTGACTGCGATCGGACGGGCCTTGTCGCCGGTCAGGGCCGCCGGCTCGCGGCTGACGATGACGCTTGCAACAGCTTGATTGCCGACCGGGATGATGAAGGGTTCGCTCCCGATGGTCGAAAGCTGACCGTAGATGTTCTGCGGAATGACCCCCGTGTCGAGACGGTTCTTCTGGCGGTTGAAGGTGATGTTTGCCGCAGTCAGCGCGGCCATAACTTCATCGAGCGACTTTGCATCGGTCAGCTTTTTCCGCAATCCCCTGTCGGTGGGCATCGCGAACCTCACCTGATCGAGGCCCCAGATTTCCCGCTTGTCGAAGATCCAGGGATGGCTCGCTTCGAACTTCTCGATTTCCGAGTTGGACGGGAGCTGCGCCGTATCGATCTGGCGCGACGCGAACATGTTGATCAGAAGTTCTTCCGTCATCTTGCGCTGGCGGTTGAGGAACTCCGGCGACTTGTCGAGGCCGTCCTTCTTGGCCTGCTGTGCAAGCAAGCGGCGGTCGACCATCGTCTGCAGGATACGGGCGCGGGCCTGGGCCTTATCGACGCCTTCCGGGAGCTTTGCATTGGCAAGCTCGGCATTCAGCTCTGCGGCTGTGATCTCTTCACCGTTGACCACGGCTACGGTTTGACCCTCGGCCTTCTTGTCGCAGGCGGAGGCCATAAGCGCCAAACCGATGGCGAGTACTATTTTGGAACGCACGCTTAGCCCCCAACCATTTGAAAAACGTATCGCAAGCGGTCATAGCATGGCAGATTCGACCATGCCAACGGGCTTTGGTGGGAGGGGGAATTTGGAAACACCATACGACTGGATCACGGTCGCCATCTTTGCTGGCCTCGTCGTGCTCTTCATGCAGCGATCGACGTCGGACCAGGTCCAGGACGAGAATGACTCTCTCCTCCTCTATCTGGGGGCGGGGCTTGGCTGTGCCGTCTCGAATTACATCGGGAACAAGGGGATGCACGTCATCGCCATCCCGCTCATCCTCGCGACGCTCGCCTTTATCTTCTACTATCTGAAGCCGTTCAAATCCTGGCCGAAGCGCTGATCGGTCAGCCGATCAGAACGCGCCGGACCTGAGGCGTGATGGCACCCATCAGCGCGCGGATGAACTCGTCGACATCGGCGAGCGCGAGAGGTTTGTCGCTGCCGTAGGTCGATACGCGGACCATCACCGCGTCCGGGATGTAGCCCTTCAAATTGTCCATCGCGACCGCAAGCCGCTGCTGGGTCCAGCTTGACGGCAGGTGATTGCCGATCCGTGTCCAGTAGACGATCTGCTCGGTGCGGGCTTCGCGGGTGGCCGAGATGCTCAAGGCGGGGAGCTCGCGGCCGGGCAGCAGCACTGGATGGGGCACGCTGGGTGTGAGGGTGTAGCCTCCGGCAGTGTAACAAAACTCGGGCCGGTGGATCTGAAGGATACCCGACTGCGATCCGCTCTGAGCGACGAGCAGCATGATGCCGTTGCCGGCCGCATCCATGTAGGTGCGCGTCAGGAGCTGGCTGTAGAGCGCTCGTGCAAGCTGGTCCTCCGGGGGAACGACGAGACCGCTGTTCGAAACGAATGTCCAGCGCCCGATCTTTTCCGGAAGCACGTCCTCCAGCTTGGCCTTGCCGAGATAGTCGACGTTTTTCGAGGGTTGCCGGGCGGCGGCAACGCCGGCGACCGACGCGAAAGCCAGGCCCAGTGCGAACTTGCGGCGTGTCATCCGACCGGGCTCGCGGGTCTCGTCGCTCATCTTGCCAGCCGCTCGGTCTTGAAATGGAAGAGGCGGGTAAACAGGCTGTCGATGACGAACACCGTTACCAGCGCGACGGCGAACATCGTGAGGCCGGCAAAGTCATGGAGAAAGCCCTGCGCGGCGGCCTCGCCCAGATAATAGGTGATGAGGATCAGCAGGATGACCCTGATGAAGTTGGAGAAGACTGCGATCGGAATCACCGAGGCGGCGATGACGAGGAAGGCGGGTACGTTCTGGCGGTGGCGAAGATAGCCGTAGAAGAGGCAGATCGCGCCCAGGCTGATGATCGAATTGAGACCCGCGCATGCCGCCGC
>DASSFK010000112.1:0-2477 GCA_035694565.1 Sphingomicrobium sp. | reverse complement strand
TGGTGACCCCTACGGGACTCGAACCCGTGTTTTCGCCGTGAGAGGGCGACGTCCTAGACCGCTAGACGAAGGGGCCTTCCTCGAAGGCGTCGGGCATATGTGGGCAGACGCCCGTCGAGTCAATCTCGGGTGGAATCGCGCTCGCTAAGATAGCGCATCAGTTCGGCCAGAGTGGCTTCCATCTGATCCTGCATCTGCGTGACCAGCTCATTCTCGCGCATGCCGACATGGTCGAGCGGCTTCGAATAGCTGTCGGAAAAAGCCTTCAGGTCGTCGCGATCGAACACGCCCTTGGCAACCAGCTTGGCGAGAATGACGAGCAGGCCATTGGTGTTGGCGATGGTCCCGGCAACCAGAGCCTCGTCGACCATCGACAGCTGCTTGTCGCTGTCGAGCTGTTCCTCGTCCTCTTCGATCTCGTTCATCGACCCCATTTTGGCCCGATTGCGGGCGGGCACAAGAGTCTAGCGGCAGAATGCCTGCAGCTTCGACCAGGCGGACGCTTTTTCCGCGAATGGACGAGTATTGGCAGGGCTGGATGACGGGAGATCAATCAACGTCAGGCGATGGTCGGATCTGATCAGCTTCCGGCCGATGGTGGCCGAGGTCCCTCCGTTGAACGCGATCGCCTCGAGCTCAGGGAAATTCTGGACAAGCTGCTCGACCCGATTGTGGTTGGCGAGCCTGATCGCCTGGTCGAGACTGCCGGCCCGGACGGCTGAGCCGATCACGTCCCACAGGCCAACCCGATGCCTGGCGACGCACTCCAACCGCTCGTCGTAAGTCATGGCCCGAAGGTCCTCATCGATCACACTTCCCAGCAAGCGCCAGAACTGATTCTGCGGATGAGCGTAATATTGACCGGCCGCGAGCGAGGCATCGCCGGGGAGGCTGCCGAGGATGAACAGCCGGGCATCCGGCCTCGCGATGGGAGGCAGTCCGACCTTCACTCCATCCGACTGCATTGCCTTTGCCGCTCCCACCATTAATTGCTGCTGCCGTGGAGCCAAAAGAGATCCGAGTTGCCCTCGTTTCGGGCAATTACAATTGCGTTCGCGACGGCGCCAACAAGGCGCTGAACCGACTTGTCGACTATCTGTTGCGGCAAGGGGTGCACGTTCGCGTCTATTCGCCAACCATCGACGAGCCGGCATTCGAGGCGATCGGCGATCTCGTCAGCCTTCCCTCACTGCCGATTCCGCTACGTTCGGAATATCGCATTTCGCTCGGCCTCCCGCCGAACGTAAGGAAAGACCTCGCTGAGTTCGCTCCGAATATCGTCCATGTTTCGAGCCCTGACATTTCGGCGCATCGTGCGGTGAGCTGGGCGCGTTCGCGTGGAATTCCGGCGATCGCCTCGGTCCATACGCGGTTCGACACTTATCTCGCTTATTACAACCTGCAGAATCTCGAGCCAATGGTGCGCGCGATTCTGCGCCGGCTTTATCTTCGCTGCGACGCGATTGTCGCTCCTTCGGAATCGATGGCGGCGGTTCTTCGCGCGCAGCGGATGAACCGCGACATCACCATCTGGACTCGCGGAGTCGACCGGGATCAGTTCAATCCCGGGCGCCGCGACATGGAGTGGCGCCGAGGCATGGGTATCGGCGACGACGAGTTCGTCATTCTGTTCCTGGGCCGAATCGTGATGGAGAAGGCGCTCGACGTTTTTTCGGACGCGATGGATGTGCTTTCGGAAAAGGGCGTGAAGCACCGAGTGCTCGTCGTCGGTGAAGGGCCGGCCCGGCCGTGGCTCGAAGAGCGGCTCCCGGACGCGGTCTATTCGGGACATCTCTCGGGCGATGACCTCGCGAAGGCAGTGGCAAGCGCCGACGTGCTTCTCAATCCTTCGGTCACCGAAGCGTTTGGCAACGTCACGTTGGAAGCCATGGCTTCGGGGCTGCCGGTGATCGCGGTGAATGCGACGGGCACCACCAACCTCGTCGCCCATGGAGTCACGGGCTTCCTCGCCGAGCCTGGGGACTATGAAACGATTGCCGACGAGCTTGCGACCTATGGCCGCGACCCCAAGGTCCGGCGAACGCACGGCCAGGCTGGCCTCATAGTCGCGCAGGGGCGCGACTGGGATCAGATCAACTCGGCCGTGCTTCGGACGTACAACCGGGTCATCGAGCGCAAGAAGCGCCATGCCCGGTTCAAGCGCCGCTAAAACCTATTTGAGGCGCTCGATGCGCTGAGCCGCTTCGTCGAGGATGGCGGTGATCTCGTGCGTGAGATCTTCGTCCCAGCCCACGCGCGACACGCGATTGCGGACGGCATGCATCAGGTTCTGGATGCCGCGGCCGAGCGTCGCGCCGCCTTCGTGCGAGTCCCTCGGCGCGAGATCCTTCAGCCGATCCAGGAGCGCTTCGACTTCCCCTGCCTTCTCTTCGAGGTGCTGGCGGCCCTCGTCGGTGATCTGGAACGGCTTGCGCGGGCCTTCACCGGCCGCCTCTTCGATGAGGCCCATGTCCTGA
>DASSFK010000111.1:0-5425 GCA_035694565.1 Sphingomicrobium sp. | reverse complement strand
TCTTCGCCCTCGATTTCAACAGTAACGGTATGACGCAACAGCAATTGCCCGGGCGCTTTCTGGTCGACCGAGTCAAGCCGGAAGCGGCCCCGGATGCGCTTGCCGCTTCGGACCGGGGCAATGAACCGGACTCGGTCAAGTCCGTAGTTCACTGCCATCTTGATGCTGTCGGGAACGAGCATTCCCTCGGACGCCATGCGCGAGAGCATCGAGAGGGTCAGGAAGCCATGGCCGATCGTTCCGCCAAAAGGCGTCCGGGCTGCGGTCCCTGGATCGGTATGTATGAACTGGCGGTCCTCGGTCGCGTCGGCGAACTCGTTGATCCGCTGCTGGTCCATGGTCAGCCAGCTCGATACGCCGACTTCAGAGCCGATGCGGCTGCGGATTTCATCGATCGAGGCGACTGGCATGCCACCGTCTAGAGCGGCAAAAATGCCCTTGGGCAAGCGTCTGTGACCGACTGCGATTATGCCTTTGACTAGTGTTTGTCTCCCCGCCTTGCAGTTACGACCTTGGGGGCGTCCGGTGGGTGGCAACGGCGAAGAGGCGGAAGAAGGCGGTTGCGCCGGTTAGAAGGGCGCCGGCGGGGCGGGCAGGTCGGAGGCTCTGACCAGTTCGAGGCCGCCGGCTTCCAATTGCTCCATTACTGACCTGATGATTTCGGACCGGTCGAGCGCGAGCCGGTTCTGGTCCTTGGCATTGTCGTCGTAGACCAACTCGTGAGTGACTGCGCCCGAGGCCATTCCAGTCAGCGCGCAGCGCACCAGCTTGCAACCTTTTACGCCGGTGACGGCCTCGTCCGCGATTTCTGAAATGCGGTCGAGCGCCTTTGCGGGCTGGTCCGTTTTCACGGCCAAGTACAGGGTCATCCGCCGCGCCTTGGCTTGAGCGAGATTATGGATCTCGCGTTCCAGGAGCTTGGTATTGGCCATTACGACCTGCTCGCCGGTCATTGCTCGAAGCCGCGTCGTCTTGAGGCCGATGCGCTCGACGGTGCCGGTGCTCTGGTCGTAGCGGATGATGTCTCCCTTGCGGAACGGCTTGTCGAAAAGGATCGCAAGCGCGGCGAACAGGTCCGAGAAGATTCCCTGTGCAGCGAGGCCGATGGCGATGCCGCCGATGCCCAGGCCTGCGACCAGCGCGGTGACGTTCACTCCAAGGTTGTCGAGAATGACGATGATCGCGATCGCGAAGACGGCAACGCTGATCAGCACCCGGATGATCGCCATCGCATTGCTGAGCGTGGTGTCGGCCGGGTTCTCGCCAACCCTGTGACTGACCACTCCGATGGCAAGCTCGCGTGCCCAGACCGCGCCCTGAAGCGAGAAGCCGATGATGAAAAGCACGTCGAAGAAGCGCTGAAGCGCGTGGGAAGGGTCGACGTAGGTCGTCACCACCTCCAGCGCAGCGACGACCATGAAACCAATGCTCGTCTTGGCCAGCACCCGGCCGATCACCGACTTCCAGGACCGATAGTCGGGATCGGCCGCCGTGATCCGCTCGCCCGCCGCACGCAGAACCAGCATGATCCCGACGAGCGCGGCCGCTATTATTGCGCCGACGAACAAGGCCTCGTCGTTGGCGCGAAACCACGCGAGCAATCGATCCAAGCCCTGGAGGCCACGGTCCATGTGCTCAGTCATGACGGCGGCAAAGCTTCCTATCAAGCGGCGGCGCCGTTGCCGTTCTGCCGACGTTTGGAGAGGAAGCGGAGCAAGCCGAGCTCTTCGGACGATAGCCACTTACGCCCGCGCGGCCGCTCGAAGCCGTTCAATGGATTGCGCGGCCTCTCTCGCGCCGCCTCGATCAGCTTGGGGTGAACATAGGACCTGCGGCTGATCGCGGGCGTGTTGCCAAGCGCTTCTGCGACAGGCTCGAGCACGGTCTTGAGGCTGATCCTCGCACGTTCGTCTTCTGCTGCTGTAAGCATCTGGTCGAAGGCGATAACGCTCGCTCCCCAGGTGCGGAAGTTCTTTGCGGTGAATTCGCCTCCGCTGGCCTCGCGGATGTATTCGTTCACGTCCGCAGAGGTGACAGGGCAAGGCTCGTCATCCTCGCCGACGTACTGGAAGAGATTCTGGCCGGGCAAGTCATCACATTTCGATACGATCCGCTTGAGGTTTCGGTCAGTGATCGGGACCTCCTGGACGATCCCGTGCTTGCCGGCGAAGCGCATCATCAGCTTGGCACCTTCGCGCTTCACGTGTCTCGAACGAAGCGTCGTCGCGCCGAAGCTCTTGTTATCGCGCGCATATTGTTCATTGCCGATACGCAGATATTCGGTGTCGAGAAGGCGGACGACCGCCGCGAGGACCGCTTCACGGCAGAGTGCGGGCTTGCTCAAGTCCGCCGCCACCCTTCGCCGGATTTTCGGCAGGGCTTTTCCGAATTCGAGGGTGCCGCTGTATTTCTTCTTGTCGCGGCGAGCCCGGAAACTTTCGTGGTAGCGGTATTGCTTGCGGCCCCGAGCGTCCTTGCCGGTGGCCTGCAAGTGGCCGTTGTCGTCCTTGCAGAACCAGGCTTCGACGTAAGCGGGGGGAAGCGCGATGGAATTGAGGCGCTCGATCGTCTCGCGGTCCGTCAGCCGGTCGCCATTCTCGTCGAAATACTGCCAATGGCGCCCATGCTTCTTGCGGGTGTAGCCAGGCTCGCTGTCGCTGCTGTGCCTCAGCCTGCCTCCGTTCGACTTTGCTTCGCTCATCGGCACGACTAAGCGCTGTTGAGGCGGGCGGGTTCCTGATTGTTGTCCTTAAGGAGGTTCCGTTGCCTGAAATTTCCAAAGCCAGGATCCTGATCGTTGCAAGCGACGGCTTTGAGGAGTCGGAGCTGTTCGGGCCGCTCCAGATCCTTCAGGACCGCGGCGCCGCGGTGGAGCTCGCTTCGCCGGACATGAAGCCGATCCAGGCGACAGTGCACGACGATCCGGGCAAGACGATTCGCCCCGACCTGACGATCGAGCAGGCGCGCTCTGAGGATTACGACGCGTTGATCCTACCCGGCGGCGTTCGCAATCCCGATCATCTGCGAACGAACAAGCAGGCGATCGAGCTGATCCGGGAGTTCGCCGAGGCCGGCAAGCCGGTTGCAGCAATCTGCCACGGTCCTTGGTTGCTGGTCGAGGCGGACTTGGTTCGCGGGAAAACCGCGACGAGTTGGCCTTCGATCCGCACCGACCTTCAAAACGCGGGCGCCAACGTCGTCGACGAAGAGGCGGTCACGGACGGCAATATCATCACCAGCCGCAAGCCGGATGACGTGCCTGCCTTCACCGATGCGCTGATTCGACTGATCGAAAAAGCTCGGGCCGGAAGCGAAGAGACTGCGACTGCCTAACCGGCTGGAAAGGATTTTCGCTTAACGATCCTCTTCATGAAGGGATGGGGTCAAAGCATTGGAGCGGCGCTGGCGTTCGAATTCGCGCCGGCTCTGATATTCGGGTCTGCGGTCTGCGTGTCGATGGCGACCTGGCTGGCTCTTCCGCCACTGGACATGACGCCGGCCGCCTCGGGTGCGGCCGCGTTCGGCGGAATCTGGCTCGCGCTCAACAGGTTTGGCGCTCCCCAGGGATTCCCTCTCCCTCAATTCGAGCGGCATGAGACCGAGGTCGAGCTCTCGTCCGTTGGCGAGCTTCTCGAACAAGCCACTGTGGTTGGAATTGTGGAGCAACTCGGCGCTCAGGAGGTCTCCCAAATTGGACCTGCCGAAGAATTGGTCCTCGACGACGTTCTCGAGGCCATCGGGCCTGACGACAGGGTGGTTCGGCTGTTCGAGCCGAACGACACGGCGGGAAAGATGCAGGAGCGGATCGATCGTCACCTGCGTTCAGGGCCCCGGCAGGTTCCTGATGCCACGCAGGAGCTTCACGATGCTCTCGCTGCCCTCCGTCGTTCGCTCCGCTAGTTCTTGGCATCGGCCCACGTGGCACTGATCGAAGTCGAGCGGCTTGGTCCTGCACACCTTGGCGCCATGCGAGAGGCGATGCGGGTCTTCGCGGATGCCTTCTACGAAGAGACCAGCTTCTTTTCGGCCCCTCCCACCGACGCATATTTCGAGAAGCTACTTTCCGATTCGCACTTCGTCATGCTCACGGCGCGGATCAACGGCACGGTCGTTGGAGCCTTGGCCGCCTACGAGCTCGCCAAATACGAGCAGGAGAGGAGCGAGTTCTACATCTACGATCTCGCGGTTGCGGAGCCTTTCAGGAGGCGCGGCGTCGCCAGGACGCTGATCGAGGCCCTGAAACCGATCGCCAGATCAGCAGGTGCTTGGGTGATCTTCGTTCAGGCGGACCGTGAGGACGAACCCGCCGTGGCGCTTTACCGAAGCATGGGCATCGAAGAGGAGCCGCTCCACTTCGACATACCGCTCAACTAGCGGCGGAGACGGTCGAGCAGCCAGATCGCAGCGGCAATGGCGGCGCCCGCGCCGGTGCCGATCAATATTCCCTTCATGGGATTGCCCGCGGCAACCCCCCAGACGGCTCCGATCAGGATCCCCGCCATCCAGAAGAACCCGCCGGCCATTGGTTTTCGCGTCGCCACGTACCCGCCCATGGCAGAGGAGGGCCGAGCGCTCCAGCCCCGTCGTAAATTCATGGTGAACGACCGGTTGACCAGCATTGTCTGCCATCGGGAAAGAGCTTCCAGGTTAACAGGGGCCATGGACTCGCCCTTCATTGCCGGCCGCCTCGCACTCGCCGAAGCTTCAGACCTGATCGATCGCTTCGGCGATGACGCCGGGCTGGAGGCTGCAGCTCGCGCCGAGGAGAGCCGGGACTCAGGGAATGTGCAGCGATTCTGCCACTGGCGGCAGATCGAGCGTGTCATTGCGACACTCTCTGACGAAGAAGTTCGCGGAACCGTCCACTAAGGCCCCTCCCAGTCTGGCGCCGTTCAGGAGCGCCGAGTAGGCTTCAGCCCATGAGAGCGTGGGGAAGAGCGCCGCTGACCGCCTGTGCGGTCGCCGCAATTTTGTGCCCCGCCGCGCTCGCCCGCGCCCAGACCTCGGGATCGGCCGAGCTGGACCCGACGGCGCCGCTCGATCCCATGCCGGACATTGGCGTCGAGTGGCCCGACATGAACGCTCCGGACGCGGTCCCGCTGCCGGATGAGACAACGCCTCCGGAAAGCGTTGAAATCAACGCGAGCAAGCCCGTCACCATCGATGCTGCGGAAGTTCATCGCTACACCGTCGCGCTCGAGGGCGTTGAGGGAGTCGATGACGAGCCCGCCCTGATCAAGGCCTTCGACGCTCAGTCAGCGCTTCGCGAAGGCAAGGGCGAGGCTTCGAATGCTGCCCAGATCGATCGCCGCAGTCGAGCCGACGCCGACCTTTTGACTGAGCTTCTGCGCTCACGCGGATATTTCGATGCCGAAGTCGAGCCTTCGATCAAACCGGCGCAGGATGTCCTCCAGGTCGTCCTGAC
>DASSFK010000110.1:0-2538 GCA_035694565.1 Sphingomicrobium sp. | reverse complement strand
CTCCGGATAATCCGGGTCGGGAACCAAAAAAGCGAAGCGCACGGGCTAGCGGGCGAGCAAGATCCGCGCTTGCGACGCGATCTGGGCAAGCATCGACGCGCTCACCGACCCCTCGGTGCGCGCACGCGCGATCAGGTTGCGAAACTGCTCCAGACGCGGTCCCTGCGACGTGATCCACTCCTCCGCCGCTGCGTCCGGATCCTTGGTGCGGATGCGCGACAGGAAGTCGATCCTCAGCTGCTCGAAGTCGCGAGCAAGACCTGCCGTGAGCAGGCGTTCCCACTGGTCGGCGGGCATGAAGCGCGCAAGCTGCTGCTGGGCCCAGTCGATGCCGAGCGCCTCCCCGAGCTTCGTATAGGCTCGCGCAAGAGCGAGTTCGTCGAGCGACTTGCGCGCCGCGAGCGCCGCGAGGCCGAAAATTCCGTCGAGCTCGAACAGGCGAACGAGGCCCTTCACGATGTCGTCGGTTGCGCCGAGCGAAAGCAGGCGTTCACGGCGGGCCGCGGCTTCATTGCGGACTTCGGAGCGGATCAGCTTGCCGGCAACGGCCGAAATGGTGCGAGCGCCCGGTTCGAGCAGCTTGCACATGGCGGTAACGCTCGTCTCGGCGCCCACTGCGCGAAGGATGTCCGCGATGTGATTGCGGACGCTGCTGGCGGCAATCGAGAAGAGTTCGACGCGAACCATTTCCGGAAGCGGCGTCTCTTCGATCTCGGCCCACAGCTTGGGAAGGTCGAGCAGCTTCTCCGCGACCAGGAATGCGGCGACGACCTGCGCAAGCGAGGCGCCTTCTTCTTCCGTCAGGTCGAGCGCCGCGCTCGGACCGAGGCGGTTGACGAGCCGGTTGGCGACCCGGGTGGCGAGGATCTCATTGCGCAGCCGGTGAGCGCGGATCGCGTCCGAGTGCGCCTTGCGCATCGGCTTGGGGAAGGCTTCGTAGAGTTCGCGTTCGACGACCTTGTCGTCCGCCAGCTTCAAGGCTTCCGCTGCATCCTGAAGCGCAAGCTTGGACATGGACAGCACGACAGCCAGCTCCGGCCGGGTCAGACCGCGGTTTTCCTGCCCACGGCGAAGCAGCTCCTCGCTGCTCTGCAATCCCTCGACCTTGCGGTCGAGACGACCCGACGCTTCCAGCAGCTCGATCGTCCTGACGAAGCCCGGAAGCGACCGCGAGCCGCCGCTCTCGGCGATGGACAAGGCCAGGGTCTGAAGGCGGTTGTCCTCGAGGACGATCTCCGCGACGTCGTCGGTCATCTTCGCCAGCAGCGTATTTCGCTTCTCGAACGCCAGCCTGCCTTCGCGCATCTCGCGATTGAGCGGGATCTTGATGTTCACTTCCTTGTCGGAGCAGTCGACACCCGCGCTATTGTCGATGAAGTCGGTGTTGATGCGGCCGCCCTTGTCCGAGAATTCGATGCGGCCCGCCTGGGTGATTCCGAGGTTGGCGCCTTCGCCGATCGCCCGCGCCCGAACCTCGATTCCATCGGCTCGGATCGAGTCATTCGCGGGATCGCCGACGTCGACGTTCGATTGGAGCGACGACTTCACATAGGTCCCGATGCCGCCGAACCAGAGCAGGTCGACCGGCGCCTTGAGGATGGCGTTCATGATGCCGGCCGGGTCGGTGATCGACGGGTCGATTCCGAGGACCTGACGAGCCGCCGAACTGAGCTCAATCGATTTCTGCGTCCGCGGATAAATTCCGCCGCCTTTCGACAGCTTCGACCGGTCGTAATCGTCCCAGCTGGAGCGCGGCAGATTGAACATTCGGTTGCGCTCTTCCCAGCTCGTCGCCGGGTCGGGTTGGGGGTCGATGAAAATGTGTCGGTGATCGAACGCGGCGACCAGTTTGATGGCCTTCGACAGCAGCATTCCGTTGCCGAAAACGTCGCCCGACATGTCGCCGACCCCAGCGACCGTGATCGGGTCGGTTTGAACGTCGATCCCCATTTCGAGAAAGTGGCGCTGCACGGAGACCCAGGCGCCGCGCGCGGTAATGCCCATCGCCTTGTGGTCGTAGCCATGCGAGCCGCCGCTGGCGAACGCGTCGCCAAGCCAGAAATTGCGATCGAGCGCGATTGCGTTCGCAACGTCGGAGAAAGTCGCAGTGCCCTTGTCGGCTGCGACGACGAAATAGGGATCGTCGCCATCATGGATCACCACGCCCTCGGGGTGAGCGACCTTATCCTCAAGGATGTTGTCGGTGACCGACAGCAAGGAGCGGATGAAGATCCGATAGCTCTCCGTCCCTTCCGCGAACCAAGCGTCGCGGTTCGACGCCGGCGGGAGCTGCTTGGGATAGAAACCGCCCTTCGCTCCCGTCGGAACGATGACGGCGTTCTTCACGACCTGCGCCTTCATCAGGCCCAGGATCTCGGTTCGGAAATCGTCGCGGCGGTCGGACCAGCGCAGACCGCCACGGGCGACCGGGCCGCCGCGCAGGTGAACGCCTTCGACGCGCGGGCTGTAGACCCAGATTTCGCGCCACGGCACCGGACGCGGCAGACCCGGGACCAGCGACGAATTGATCTTGAACGC
>DASSFK010000109.1:0-5457 GCA_035694565.1 Sphingomicrobium sp. | reverse complement strand
GACATACTCATATTCGGGCCAGTGGCTGATCTCGCTGGCAGCACGGGCCATTCGGTCCTGGATCACCTCCTCAGCGTCGGTACCGCGTGCTCGCAGCCGCCGCTCCAGCTCCGCCATCGAGGGCGGAAGGATGAAGATCGTGACGAGATCCTCGCCCATCGCCGCCTGAAGCTGCTGAGTCCCCTGCCAGTCGATGTCGAACAGGATGTCGCTTCCCTCGCGAAGGGCCGCCTTCACCGGGTTCTTCGGTGTTCCGTATCGGTGACCGAAGACCGGAGCCCATTCGACGAAGTCTCCGGCGGAGATCATCCGCTGGAACTCCTCGTCGTCGACGAAATGATAGTCGACGTCGTCGGTCTCACCGGGCCGCTTGGGGCGGGTCGTTGCGGACACCGACATCGTCACTTCGGCGTCCGAATTCATCAGCATACGGGAAATGGTCGACTTGCCGGCGCCCGACGGGGAGGAAAGCACGACCAGCAGGCCGCGGCGGCGGCGGGTTGGATGATCGACGTCGTCTAGGTCCATGGCCGTTCTTGGTCCGACCACCCGAGGCCGTCAAGCGGTGGTCTGTTGCACCGCACAAAATTAGCCCTTGAAAGCCGCAACGCAATAAATTATGTTGCACCGCACAATAGAAGGAAATTGAAGCAATGGCAGACGAAACTCAGACGGCAATCGACACCAGCGCAGAGGTCGCGACGAAGGCGATCGACGCTGCTGGCGACGTTGCGAAAGAGGTTCCCGCAGTTGCTGTGAAGACTTCCAAGCGGACGATTGCGAAGGCGGCTCGCGCCACCAAGCAACAGGCGAAGGCCACCCGCTCGGCTGTGAAAACCGCTCGTCGCGCAAAGCCGCGTCGCGCTGCAAAGGCCGCTGGTGCTCGTAAGCCCGCCGCCAAGGAAAGGATCGAGACTGTGACCAAGAACACCAACAACTGGTTCGCGGGCTTCAACGCCCTCCCCAACACGGGTTCGTTCCAGACCCTGTTCGCCGATGCCGGTGAGCGTGGCCAGGAAGCCGTGAAGCGTTCGCAGAAGGCGATCGAAGAGCTGACCGAAGTCAGCAAGGGCAACGTCGAAGCGCTCGTCGACGCCGGCAAGATCGCCGTCGAAGGTGCTCGTTCGCTCGGCCAGGACGTCGTCGAGACGGGCCGTGAGGGCATCGAGCAGGCGGCAGACGCCGTTCGCGCCCTCGCCGAAGTCAAGTCGGCCAGCGAGTTCATCCAGCTGCAGAGCGAGTTCGCTCGTGCGCAGTTCGACCGTTTCGTCACGGAGAGCTCGCGTCTGACCGAGACCTTCGTGAAGCTCGCGGGTGAGGCCATCCAGCCGATCCAGACGCGCGCCACGCTGAACGCGGAGCGTATCAACAAGCTCGTTGCCTGACGCCTCTCCCCTCCTGATCAGGCAATGACAGACGGCCGCCCACCTCTCTCCCCGGGCGGCCGTCTTTTTTTGTGTCCCGGGCTTTTTTGGGCACGGTCCGTATCTCCCCGCCTTGCTAGGCGTTCGCGGCTTGCCATATCTTAGTAATCCTATGGATATGCGTTGGACGATGAGCGACGAACGGGAAGACGACGGCGGGATCGGTGAGATCGAGACCGGTGTCGCGACGCGAACGCGCCCGCGCACCAAAAAGCCGTCCAACTACAAAGTCCTGATGCTCAACGACGACTACACTCCGATGGAGTTCGTGGTCCTGGTGCTTCAACGCTTCTTCTCGATGAGCATCGAGGACGCGACCCGAGTCATGCTGCAGGTGCACCAGCAGGGAATCGCGATCTGCGGCGTGTTCACCTACGAGGTGGCCGAGACCAAGGTCAGCCAGGTCATCGACTTCGCGAGGGAAAATCAGCACCCGCTGCAGTGCACGCTCGAGAAGGCCTGATTTTCCCCACTGCTTGCGAGTCCGCTGATCGGCGCTAAACGGCGCCGATGGACAGCATCTGGATCAAGGGCGGCAACAGGCTCAAAGGCGACATTCCCATTTCCGGCGCGAAGAATGCCGCGCTGACTCTGATCCCCTGCGCTCTCCTCACCGAGGAGGTGCTGACCCTTACCAACCTGCCGCGTCTCGCGGACGTCGACAGCTTCAGCCACCTGATGAACCAGCTTGGCGTTTCAACCAGCGTCGCGGGCGTCAAGAAGGGCGAATTCGGCCGCAAGGTCAGCTTCAGGGCGAGCGACATCAGCTCGACCGTCGCGCCCTACGACATGGTGCGCAAGATGCGCGCCTCCATCCTCGTCCTCGGGCCGATGCTGGCGCGCGCTGGTGAGTCCACGGTTTCGCTCCCGGGCGGCTGCGCGATCGGTGACCGCCCGATCGACCTCCACCTCAAAGCGCTCGAGGCGCTCGGCGCCGAGATCGAGCTTGCCGCCGGCTATGTAAAGGCGACCGCACCCAAGGGACGGCTGAGTGGAGGTGATTACAGCTTCCCCGTCGTCTCCGTCGGAGCGACGGAAAATGCCGTCATGGCGGCGGTTCTCGCGACCGGCCGGACCCAGCTGTTCAACGCGGCGCGCGAGCCGGAGATCGTCGACCTCTGCAACCTGCTCGTGGCCATGGGCGCCAGGATCGAGGGCATCGGCTCGGGCCACCTCATCATCGATGGCGTCGAGGGGCTTCACGGTACGACCTACGAGGTGATGCCCGATCGCATCGAGGCGGGAAGCTACGCTTGCGCCGCGGGCCTGACGGGCGGATCCATCAACCTGGTCGGGGCCCGGGCGGACGACATGCGGGCGACGCTCAATGCCCTCGCCCAGGCCGGACTCGTCATCGAATTCCATGACAAGGGCATCAAGATCAGCGCCAATGGCGGGCTGAAACCGCTGGCGCTCTCGACCTCTCCATTCCCCGGCTTCGCGACCGACATGCAGGCACAGTTCATGGCCATGCTGTGCCGAGCCGAGGGCCAGAGCTTCCTCGAAGAAACGATCTTCGAGAACCGCTACATGCACGTTCCCGAGCTTCGTCGAATGGGCGCCGAGGTCGAGATCCACGGACGATCCGCGGTCGTCCACGGCGTCGAGAAGATGACCGGAGCCCAGGTGATGGCGACCGACCTTCGCGCATCGATGAGCCTGATCCTCGCCGGCCTCGCGGCGGAGGGGGAAACGGAAGTCCTCCGGGTCTACCACCTCGATCGCGGCTATGAGCGGCTGGAAGAGAAGCTGAGCGCGGTCGGGGCAACGATCGAGCGCCGAAGCGCCGGCTAGTCCAGCCTGTTCATGAAGCGGTAGCTCGTCCGTTCGTAGCCGAGCCGCTCGTAGAAATGATGCGCGCGATCGCGGCGCATGTGGCTGGTCACCTCGATGATCTTGCAGCCGCGCTCGGCAAGGCGCCTTTCCGCTTCGGCCATGAGCAGAGCGCCGATGCCGCGCCCGCGATAGGCCTCGTCCACGATCATCACCGACACCCTGCCGACCGGCGCCGGGCGATGCACGGTCACCATTGCTGAAATTCCGCACATTCCGATTACTTGGTCGCCGTCGGTCGCCACCAGCGGGAGGACCCCGTTCCGCGCGAGGGTTTCGAGGTTCCGGCTGACGTCTGCTTCCTCGATCGGATGTCCGAGGGCGATGATCAGTTCGACGAGCCTCGCCACGTCCGAAGCATCCGCTTCACGGATGGTGATGCTCAAAGCGTGTCCAGGACGTGGATCGCGACGCCGACGAGGCCGCCAACCAGCGTTCCGTTAATGCGAATGTATTGAAGGTCGCGGCCCACCGCGCTTTCCAGCCTCGCGGTGACCGTGCCGGCGTCCCAACCGCGGACCGTCTCCGATACCAGCTTGACCATCGAGCTTCCGTAGCTCGCCGACATCCCGACCACCGCGCGTCGCGCGAACTGGTTGATTGCGGAGCGGATTCGTGGATCGCTCTCGAGGGTCGCTCCCATCGATTTCAGCACCTCGCCGAGCTTGCCGGCGAACGCCGCGTCAGGATTTCGGGCGGCCTTGATGACGGCCTCGCGGGACTTCTGCCACAAGGTATCGAGCCAAAGGCCGACCGAGCGGTTATCCAGCAACTGGTCCTTGATCGCCTCGACCCGCGCGCGGGTCTCGGGTCGGGTTTGCAGATCATTGGCAAGCTGAGCCAGGGCCTCCTCGGCCTTGACTCGAACGGGGTGGGCGGGATCGGTCGACATCTCGACCGTCAGCTTCCTCAGGCCATCGATGATCGCGTCGGCAAGCTTGGCGTCCAGGCCGGCAAGCTTCAGCGCCCAGTTCGCCTTCTTGTGCACCATGTCGCGGATCAGTGGCTCATTCGCTTCGAGCGCCCGGGCGGTCCAACGGATCGCCGCTTCGAGCATCGGGACGTGCCGATCCTCGTTGATGGCAGACGCCAAGGCGTGGCCGAGGAGGGGCGACACCTCCATCTTCCGGATGCGCGTCGAGATGGCGCCCTTGACGATGCCGCCAAGCCGCTCGTCGTCGAGGCTCTCGAAAATGTCTGCGATCAGGCGGGAGGCGCCGGCGCGGATGCGCGTGCCCTCGCCGGCGGGCGTCTGGAGGAAGCGACCGACCGCCCCGGCAACGTCGATGTTCCGCATCCGCCGCGCGACCACGGACGGGACGAGGAAATTCTCGCGGATGAAATTCGCGAGTGCCTCGCCGATGCGATCCTTGTTGCGCGGGATGATCGCCGTGTGCGGGATCGGCAGGCCAAGGGGGTGGCGGAAGAGGGCCGTCACCGCGAACCAGTCGGCGAGGCCACCGACCATCGCCGCTTCGGCGAAAGCCTTCACGAATGAGAGCGAGGGATATTCCTGCTCCAGCGAGCGCGTCACTGCGAAGATCGCGGCCATCAGGACCAGCAGTCCCGTGGCGGCAATCTTCATTCCGGCAGCACCCGGCTGGGCCGGGTTGAACCGCGCTAGAGCGGAGCGCTGTGTCGTCGCATCCATCGGCTCATCAATAGACGAGCTGGGCGCTCGGTTCACTCCGCTGGTTGCGGCGCCTGTCCCGATGGGGCGCGGTGGGCGCCCTGACCGACGAGCTTGTGGAACCTGCGACCGATCCACTGCTCGATATCGATGGCGATCGAGAAGAAGGCCGGGACAAGGAGCAGGGTCAGGATCGTCGAAAAGATCAGGCCGCCGATCACGGTCACGCCCATCGGGGCGCGCCAGCTCGAGTCACCGGACAGCGATAGAGCGATCGGAAGCATGCCGGCGACCATCGCGACCGTGGTCATGACGATCGGCTGGGCGCGCTTGTGCCCGGCTTCGTAGATCGCCTCGTCCTTCGGCATCCCATGGTTCATCATCTCGACCGCGAAGTCGACGAGGAGGATCGAGTTCTTCGCGACGATCCCGAACAGCATCAGAATGCCGATGAACACCGGGAGCGACAGGGGATTGCCGGTGACGTGCAGCGCTATGGCCGCCCCCAACGGAGCGATCAGCAGCGAGCCCATGTTCACGAATGGCGCCAGGAAGCGGCGATAGAGCAGC
>DASSFK010000108.1:0-6909 GCA_035694565.1 Sphingomicrobium sp. | reverse complement strand
ATCGCTCCGGCAAGGCTGTTCGGGCCGGCCGAGAGGATCGTCACGCCGATCACGTCGCCCGGAACCGCGTCGGTTTCGACATGTACCGACTGCAGCCAGGGCGAGCGGCCGATCATCTGGCCGGAATGCCTGCCCTTCCGCTCGATCAGCACTTCGGTTTCCGTGCCGACACTGGCCTCATTGAAGGCGATTTGGTGCGCGTTGATTCGGTCGTGCAGCCGCCTGAGGCGCTCTTCCATCACCTCAGCCGCAATCTGCTCGTCCATGGTGGCCGCGGGCGTGCCCGGCCGCAGGCTGTACTTGAACGAATAAGCCGAGGCGTAGCGGACCTCGTCGACGAGTTTCAGGGTCGCTTCGAAATCCTCTTCTGTCTCGCCCGGGAAGCCAACGATGAAGTCGCCGGACAATGCGATGTCGGTTCGAGCTGCCCGCATCTTGTCCAACGTGACGAGATAGGATTCCACCGTGTGGCTGCGGTTCATCGCCTTGAGGATTCGGTTGCTCCCCGACTGCACCGGCAGGTGAAGGTAAGGCATCAGCTTCGCAACGTCCCCGTGGGCGGCGATCAGTGCGTCGGTCATGTCGGCGGGATGGCTGGTCGTGTAACGGATGCGCTCCAGGCCATCGATCTTCGCCAGCTCGCGGATCAACTCGGCGAAGCCGCGATCACCTTCCCCCCAGGCATTCACATTCTGGCCGAGCAGGACGATCTCGCGTGCGCCGGTGTCCACGAGCTCGTTCGCTTCGGCGACGATGTCCCTCCACGGCCGCGAGATTTCCGCGCCGCGCGTATATGGGACCACGCAATAGGTACAGAATTTGTCGCAGCCCTCCTGGATGGTGAGGAAGGAACTCGGGCTCGCCCGCTTGCGCTTCGGAAAGGCGTCGAACTTGGAGATCGCCGGCATGTCGGTGTCGACAGGACGTCCGCCGCGAATTGCCTCCGTCACCATCTCCGGTAGGCGATGATAGGCCTGCGGGCCGACCACCATGTCGATCATCGATGACCGCTTTTGAGCCTCCGCGCCTTCGGCCTGAGCAACGCAGCCCGCGAGCGCGATCAGCGGCTTCGACCCGTCCTCGCGGCGGAGCCGGCCGACATCCGAGTAGGCCTTTTCCGCCGCCTTCTCGCGGATATGGCAGGTGTTGAGAACGACGAGGTCGGCGTCCTCGCCGTCGCCCGCCGCCGTCATCCCGTTCGCGCCCAGCAGCTCGGCCATGCGCTCGCCGTCGTAGACGTTCATCTGGCAGCCGAAGCTTTTGACTCGAAAGGTTTTTGGAACGGAATTCATCTGCTGTCCGGCTATTGGGGTGCGGCGCTGCGGCTTGAAGCGAACGCCTCCGCGATCGCCTCGCGAGCCGCCTGGGCCAACGCTTTGCGGTCGCTAGTCCGATCGAGCGGCGGAAGCAAATGCACGGTCACCGGCAACGTGCCCTTGCGGCCAAGAATGCGAAGGACGTTGTCCTTGCCCTTTTCGCCATGCCAGCCAACCTCGGTCGCCGCCTGACCGTAATCGATCGCAAGCGGTCGAACCTCGACCTTGTCCGATGCGTAGGCAGCCGCCTCCAGGAGCGAGGAGCGGAACGGAAGCATCTGATCGCCAGGCCCGGTCGTGCCCTCCGGGAATAGAGTGATCGGCTGGTCGCGATCGGCGGCGCGAGCGATCGCCTCCGCCTGTTCCATCGACGCCCTGCGGTCCTCGCGACTGACGTAAAGCGTCGAATTCTGGTCGGCGAGCCAGTGGATCACTCCATGGCCGAGATTGTCTTTCGACACGAACGCGGTTCCGACCGATCCTCCGAGGATCAATATGTCGAGCCAACTGACGTGATTGCTGATCAGCAGGACGTGCCGGCTGAGCGGCCCGCCAACCACCTTCGGTCGCGCTCCGACGATCCATGCCGCCGCTGCGAGGAATCGTCGCGGCCAGCCGGATCGTCCGAACAACAATTTCGTGAGGACATGGATCGGCCCGACAGTGGCAAACAACAGCAGGAGCGAAAGGCTGCGGACAGCCGCCCGTAGCTGGGAGCTGTCGGAGAGGATCTCAGCGGTTGCGGTCGAGGGCGACGCCGTACAGCTCCATGCGATGGTCGACGAGCCGGAAGCCGAGCTTCTCAGCAATCCGCCTCTGAAGCGTCTCCAGTTCCTCATCTACGAACTCGATGACGTTTCCGGTTTCCACGTCGATCAAATGATCGTGATGAGCGTCCGACGCGGCTTCATAGCGTGAGCGGCCGTCGCCGAACTCGTGGCGCTCTAGGATGCCCGCTTCTTCGAACAGTCGGACCGTCCGGTAGACGGTCGCGATCGAGATGTTCGGATCGACGGCGGAGGCACGCTCGTGAAGCGTCTCGACGTCGGGATGGTCCTCACTGTCACCGAGCACCTTGGCAATGACTCGACGCTGCTCAGTGATCCTTAGGCCCTTGTCGGCACACAGGGCCTCGATATCGATCTTGCGAGTCATGTTATTCAGTTAAGACCTAGCGCATGACTTGAAAAGGAGACTAGTTCAATCGAGGGACTTTGGAAGACGGCTCCAAGCTCGGCGCGTCCGAACCAGTCAAACCCGCTTCCCGAATAAGCCATGCCTGACATGCACAAAAGCGGCTCCTTGATCGTCCAGGTTGCGAACCCCGCCACCATGAATCACTCGATCACTGATGGTTTTGGGATTCGCGTACCGTACCGTACCGAACCGGTCGCAAACCGAATTTCATGGATTCCACTGCGGAGCGGTCCAACTCACTGCAAGTCGAGCTTCCTTAAGCGGATCCCAATAGCTTCGCCTTGCTCTTAACTCTTAGGGCCCCGGGCCCGCGTCGCCTTGCGCCGCTTCGTGCCGAGACCAATCGACTTGGCGAGCGTCCGGCGCTGTTCGGCATAGTTCGGCGCAACCATCGGATAATCGGCGGCCAATCCCCACTTCTGCCTGTATTCGTCGGGAGTCATTCCGTGATTGGTCATCAAGTGCCGCTTCAGCATCTTTTGCTTCTTTCCGTCCTCGAGACAGACGATGTAGTCAGGCTTTACTGACGAACGGATCGAGACTTTTGGTTCCGGCTTCGCTTCGGGCGCCGAGCCATTCGAAGCAATCGCGCTCAACGCGGTATGAACGTTCTGAATAAGATTCGGCAGGTCATTCACGGCAACGCTATTATTACTGACATGCGCCGCAACAATGTCCGCTGTGAGCGTTAGGAGCATGTCCTCCGCGCCTTCATTTCCATTCATTTTAGCAATCTCCCCGAGCAAGAGGTCGCACTGGGTTTTATTCCAGAACGTAGTCGACGACTAGCCCCTGTTCTGGAGGTCTACAATAGGCAGACGCTATTGCTTTGGGTTAACAGTAATCAAAGATCACGGCCAAGTGTAAGCGCGTCAAATTCACCGCCAGATCTTCCCCGGTAATATTTGCGGCGGCGCCCGGCCAAGGCGAAGCCGGCCGACCGATACATGATCACGGCCGGATTTCCTTCTCGAACCTCCAAATGAACGCGTGTAACTCCTCCACACCGAGCAGTGTCGAGGAAATCGTCGAGAAGCATTCGACCGATTCCATGGCGGCGAAGATCGGGCGAAACCGCCAATAAAAGCAGCTCCGCCTCGTCGCGGATTGTTCGGTGAAGGGAGAAACCGGCCACCCGTCCGTCGATTCGGGCGACGACCAACTTCACTCCGGGCATCGGCAGAATCCCGGCGCATTGCGATCGAGTCCAGGCTTCGCCGAAACGCTCGTCGAACGCCGAATTCATGACTTCGATAACGCAATCGAGGTCGCGGGAGTTGCCATCGAGCAGCTGAAGTTCGGGGCTTGAGGTGGCCGTCGCGTTCATGCGGCATGTCTCGCCTTCGCGTCCGGCGCGCGAGCATAAACGGGCTTGGGCGGCAGCGAACGAAGCGCTTCGGGCAGGCGCAAGGCATGCCTTGCGGACGGCCAGCCGTCGTTGGATTGTCCACTGCCGCGTGCTTCGACGAGCGCCTTTGCTCCGGGACCAATCACCATATCTGCATCAATGTACTCGGCGGCCTCGCTCGGCGGCAGGTTGAACAAATCGGTCGTCGCATTCAGCGAGACCCCATCGAACTGCTGAACGAACAGCTCGCCGTGACCGCCGTCGACGGCCGCTCCGACGGAACCTCTTTCCGCTCCGGCAGCCAATAGCGCTAGTGAGGACATTCCCTTGAGGTCGCAATTCCAGGCGATCGCCAGCCCTTGCGCCGCCGCGATTCCGACTCGAATCCCGGTAAAGCTCCCAGGTCCCACACCGACCAGGATCCGGTCCGATTTTTGACCATCGAGCATCTCATCGAGCATCGGGACGAGGCGCTCGCTATGCCCGCGACCGATTAGCTCATCGCGATGCGCGACGCACGAACCGTCGCTGTCGAACAGCGCGGCGCTGCATGCAGCAGTCGATGTGTCGATAGCCAGGATCACGTTCGATTCTCAACTCACCTGGCCTTAGTGTGTTCACAGGATCCGCCGGGCGGCAAGTGGGTAAATCCCGAGCCTAGACCGCTTCGACGGATTCCACTTCGGGAACGTAGTGCCTGATTAGGTTCTCAATTCCGCGCTTCAGGGTGATCGTCGATGATGGGCAGCCGGAGCAGGCACCCTGCATTCCAAGGTAGAGCCGCCCATCCTTGTAGCCGCGATAGACGATGTCGCCGCCATCCTGGGCGACTGCCGGGCGGACCCGCGTTTCGATCAATTCCTTGATCTGGTCGATGATTTCGGCATCGGCGGGATCCTCCTCGACCGTCGGAGTGTCGTCGATCTGGATGCCCGCCGCTGTCCCTTGTGCGAACAGAGGCGCGCCACTGACAAAATGGTCAAGCAGGATTTCGAGCACAATCGGCTCGAGATCACCCCACGAGAAGCCGGGGGCGGCTGTCACCGAAATGAAATCGCGTCCGAAGAACACCCCTTCGACCTGTCCACTTGCAAACAAGGCGGACGCCAGCGGCGATGCCTCGCCTGTCTCAGCGTCGGGAAAATCGCGAGTGCCGCCGTCCATGACGGGCTGGCCGGGAAGGAACTTGCGCGTCGCGGGGTTGGGCGTTTGCTCTGTACGGATCAGCATGCCCGCGATGTGGTCCCTAACCCGCGGCACTTCAAGCGAAGCTGGCGTTGCTCCGCCAAGGATTGACCGAATCCGGTCCGTAGTTATTCGGTCCGAACGTTCCCGCTCTCACCAATACCCAGAGCATGGCGAGGCTCGCGAGAAGGCCAATGTAAGGAATGACGCTCAGAACGTAGAGGCCGATCGCCCACCACCCGGAAACATTGTGGTCGTGAAACCGGCGGACCGTGACGGCGAGATTGGGCACGAACGCAATCAGCCCCCAGAATACAAGCAATCCGACACCGATCATGAAGGAACCGCCGAAATTACCCGACTGCGCGTATTGAGCGACTGAAAGTCCGCCTGCCCCAACGCCGATCATCGCGGCTCCAATGACAATAATGATGAGGTTGAGCAGTTGGAATAGCCAATACTCCGACCTTCGCGCACGGCCCGAAAAGTCCGAGTAATTGTTGAACGCCTCAAACATCGCGCGCTCCCTCACGCAAGTTATTGATGCGTTTTGGGAGAGCATTCCTAAAACTTTTCTAACGACTACTCAGCTGAGCGGTGGTGCTCCCGCAATGATCCAGCGGGTGATACCGAGCGCCACGACCAAGCAGAGGATCGCAATCCACCACTTGCCGGGCCGCATCGGCTGAACGCCGGGTTCCGCTTCGCCTCGACCGGTGATCATCGGCTTGAGCAGCCCTCTGCCGCGAAGCTTGTAATAGACGATCGCAGCAACGTGGAGGGCGACGAATGCCATCAGCACGTTGAACAGGGTCTCGTGAAGCTCGCGCGCCGAATCCGACGTGTCGAAGCTAACTAGCCCTGCAAGCGGCCCTTCCATCAGCCCGTCTTCGTCGCTTGCGATCAGGCCAAGACCGACTTGCAGCGTCACCAAGGCAAGCAGGGCGACCACATTGAGTGCTCCGAGCGGATTATGTCCGATCCCACGCCAGCCGCCGCGCAGGTAGCCGAGCACTGCCTTCGGGCCGCGCACGAAGTTCGCGAACCGCGCCGTAGAGCTTCCGAAGATGCCCCACAGCAGACGAAAGATCAGCAGCGTGACGACCGCCAGGCCCGACCAGATGTGCAGGTCGTCGTAATGATATTCCGCCGACCACCAGCTCAGCGCGATCAGCCCGGCAAGCGTCCAGTGGACCAGCCTTACTGGCAGATCCCAGATCGGAACCTTCACGATTGTGTCGGACTATTTCGGATGGTGTTCGGCACGATAGGTGTCGTGGCAAGCCTTGCAGCTCTTGCCGAGCGGCTCGAAGCTCGACTTGATCGCATTCAGGTCACCCGAAACCGCGGCAGCATTGAACGCCTTGGCGGCGGCCTGGAAGTCGCGGTCCTTGGCTGCGAAGTCTTCCGGCTTCTGCCAGATCGGCGGAAGGGCACGCGTTTTTGGCAGGACGTCCTGACCCGTGCCCGCAGGAAACCAGTTTCCCGACCTGGCGGCGAGATCGTTGATCGTCGCCGCCGACTTGCGAATAACCTCCAGATCCGGACTTTCCGACTTCAGCGCTTGGGAAACGGCCTTGGTCGACTTGCCGATTTCTTCCATGCCTTCGTGGCGCTCGTGGAAGATCTTCCGCGCTTCCTCCGCGCTCACCCGAACAGCGGCAGGCGCGGCGCCAGTGCCGCCCGATCCCGTCGTCGCCGGCTCGTTCGCAGTGTTATTGGTCGGTTCAGCCTGGCGGCACGCTCCCAGCAGTGAAACGGTTGCAACTGCAATCAGAACACTCTTGCGCATGCACTCTCCTATTCTTCCGTGGGAGCTTTCCAGCTGTCGTCGATCATCTTGATGATGCCGGAGAAATCCTT
>DASSFK010000107.1:0-5371 GCA_035694565.1 Sphingomicrobium sp. | reverse complement strand
CAGCCGTTCCAGCGCATCGGCATGTTCGAAGTCGACGCGACCGTGAAGCCGGGCGTCGATCCGGCGGTCGTCGAGAAGCGCCTCGACGAGATCATGGCCGACTATATCGCCAATGGTCCGACCGAGGACGAAGTCCGCCGCGCCGCGACTCGCGAGGTCAGCGGGCGAATCCGCGGTCTCGAACAGGTCGGCGGCTTCGGCGGCAAGGCGGTCGCGCTCGCGGAAGGCCAGGTCTTCGTCGGGGACAGCGACTTCTACAAGAAGACCCTCGACGCCTATGCCGCGGTGACGCCCGCGGACGTCAAGGCGGTGATGCAGCAGTGGCTGACGCGCCCGGTCTTCACGATCCGGCTCGAGCCCGGCGACCGTCCTCCGTACGAAGAGACCAAGTTCAAGCCGAAGAAGGGCAAGAGCGCCGACATCAAGACTCCGAAGGTCGAGCGCCCGCTTCCCGGCATCGGCACCAACCCAGCGCTCGACTTCCCGGCCGTCCAGCACGTCGCTCTGTCGAACGGCGTCAAGGTCAATTATGCGCAGCGCACGACCGTGCCGGTCACCCAGCTCGCGCTCGGTTTCGACGCCGGTTACGCGGCCGACACACCGACCGGTCGCGGGCTGCAGGGAATGACGCTGGCGCTTCTCGACGAGGGCGCCGCTGGCAAGAGCTCGCAGCAGATCGCCGAGGACGAAGAGCGGCTCGGCGCGCAGATTGCGGCACAGGGCAGCGCCGACGTCAGCAGCGTCACGATGTCGGCGCTGAGCGCCAACCTCGGCCCATCGCTGGACCTGCTTTCCGACATCATCCAGCGGCCCGATTTCAATCAGCCCGAAGTGGAGCGTGTGCGGACGCAGATCCTCACCGGCATTGCGCAGGAGCAGAAGACTCCCGAGCGCATGGCGGGACGGGCATTGCCGTCGCTTCTCTACGGTCCGACCCACCCTTATGCGGCGGTCGGCTCGGGCGATCCGGCAGCCGTCAAGGCGTTCACCCGCGACGATCTCGTCGCCTTCCAGAAGCGTTGGCTGCGGCCCGACAATCTCGAGATCTTCGTGGTCTCGAACCTGCCGCTGGCAGACGTTCAGCAGCAGCTCGAAGCGCGCTTCGGCACCTGGACCGCGCCCGCCACCGCCAAGGGTGAAAAGCTGTTCACCCCAACCCCGCCGCGCCCGAATGCGGAGCGCATCGTCTTGATCGACCGTCCGGGTTCGCCGCAGTCGATCATCGTCGGCGGCCAGGTGACCCCGCTCGATCCGCGCGGCGAGATGGCGGCCCTGACGCTCGCCAATGACGTGCTCGGAGTGCAGTTCCTGTCGCGAATCAACATGGACCTTCGCGAAACCAAGGGCTGGTCGTACGGCGTTCGCGGAACGACGCAGCTCAATGCCAAGGTCGTGCCCTATGTCGTTTCCGCTCCGGTCCAGTCCGACCGCACGGGGGATTCGATCAAGGCTCTGCAGCACGACATCCGCGAGTTCCTGACGACCAAGGGCGTCACCGACGAGGAGCTCAGCCGCAACCTCGCAAACCGGGTCAGCCAGCTTCCGGGCCAGTTCGAGACGTCAGTCTCGGTCCTGTCGGCGATGCAGACGAATGCGCTCTACGGCCGCCCCGACAATTATTACGAGCTGCTGGCCGGCAAGTATGGCGCTCAGACCAAGGCTTCGCTCGATGCCGCGCTTCGCGGCGCGGTCGATCCGAACGGCTTCGTCTGGGTCGTCGTCGGCGATGCTTCGAAAGTGAAGCCGCAGCTCGCCAAGCTCGGCCTTCCGGTCGAGGAAATTCAGCCCCGTTAAGCTACAGCCAATCCTAAGGTCGGGTCCGTTCCCGGCAGCTCTGCTGTCGCTTGAACGGACTCGGCCGGAAGGCCTCGCGCCCATGCGAAGCCCGCGCTTCCTTCAATGGCCCTTGCGTGTGTTTTTGGTCGAAGCCGGGCTGATCGCTGCAACGAGCGACGAGGAATCGCCAGCTCACAATCGGGAGCGGAAGGCGATGATCGGCCCGGTCTGCCTCACGTTGTAGAGGAAGTCGCCATGGTCGTAATTGACCTTCCAATGGCGCCAGCCGACCCCGACGTTCATCTTGCGGCTGATCTGGTAGTCGACGGTCGCCAGTCCCTGCCAGGTGATGTCCGATCCGAATATGACGCCACCGACATCACCATAGAGCGACAGACCCCACTTGCCTCCAATCGGGAATTTGGCGCGGGCGCCGATCAAAGGATCCAGCCAATCCTCTTTGACCGCCCCTTCCGCGCTGCGGTTGGGACCTTGAAGCTGAAGGCTGGTCTTGAAGAAGTTCAGCCGGCCGCCGGCGAGGAGGTCGAATGTCCCGTTACTCTCGTTGATCACTCGGTAGCCGCCGAGCAGGGTGATCTCGGCCGTTCGCGAGTCGAGCTCGGCCTCGAGGAAATCGGGATCTCGAATTCCGATTCCCTGGTCGACCCCCAGATGCACGAATGACAGGTCGCCGAGAATGACGAAGCGATCCTTGCGTGCCTCGGCGGCCCCCATGAAGATGAACTTGAACCCGTCGATGACGTCGCCGAGCGACAGATCGAGATCGACCGGCTGAAGCGGTCCGATGACGTCGGTCTTGCCCTTGGCGGTCGCAAGCCAGACGTAGCCCAAGGTGTAGAATTTCCATTTCTTGTCGTCGGCAGCCTGGTCGGCCTGCGCGGCGTCAGCGCCTTCGGCGGCGGCCGGCTGAGGCGCCACGGCCGGATCGGCCGGCGCCGTCTGCGCGGTGTCCACCGCGGGATCGGCCGTCTGCGCAATCGCGCTCGCGCTTCCCAACAGGAGCGCCAGTACCCCACCGGCCAATTGATACGTGCGCATTGCAGCCCCCGGGAAAAACGCCGATCAGGTTCTGCTATGCCAAGGCCGTGTGGGCCATGCGGGGAAACCCTGAGGCGAGCCGGCTTGCCCCGGTCCGGTTGAACCCAACTTTAGTCCGGAATGCGGGTCACCTGGATGTGGACGGCCCGCCATTCGCCTCCGACCCGCTTGAATGTGTCGGTGTAGCGGAAGCGGCTCGAGAATTTCTTGCGGCCTGAAGTGCCGCTGAGGACCGTTTCGGCACTCACCATGCCCGCGTCCGGCCCGAGAGGGGTGACGATGCGATCGACGAGGACGATCGGATCGTAACTGTCTTGGGGGTCCGTCCATCCGGCGATGAACGCGCTCTTTCCCTGTCGCTTGCCCGATCCGGTGATGAAGACGAGGTCGTCGGAAATCATCTGCTCGAGCGCTGCGCCGTTCTTGGTCAGCTGCGCCTGGTCGAAGCTGTCCGCGAAGGCGATGAGGCCGTTGTCCTGCTGCTGAGCGGAGGCGGCATGGCCAAGGCCGAGCACCATCGCCGACAACGCAATCATCCTCATCCACACCTCCATTTGCGCCGCGCTGTTTTAGAGACGCATCATCCCCTTGCGCGGATTAGGCGTTCCGAGCGTCTCTTCAGTGAGTCTCGCGCCGGCGTCGAGGAGCGCCTGCCGGCGGCCCTTGATGTCGACTTTTCTCTGGATGTCCTCGAACGGCTTGGAGGATTCGAAGGCATCGTGGGCAAGCGCTCGCTCGACGAAGCTCGCGACCCGCGGCCAGCGGTCGGAGTCGGGGATGAAGTCCGCGTAGGCGGCGTTGCGAAAGAAGCTGGCGATCGCGATGTCGGCCAGCCCGAAGTCGCCGAACAGCCAGCCGCTCTCGGGCAGCTCGCCTTCGAGATAGTCGAGTGTCGCCGGAGCATCTTCGGTCAGCGTCTTGGCGATTCGTTGCTGGTCGCCCGGCTCTCCCCAGACGAGCGGGTGGACGATCTTCTGGTAGAACAGGCCCCAGATGAAGAGGTCGCCGAGGCGCGTATCGGCGAACTCCTCGAGCCAGCGCGCGCGAGCGCGGTCCTTCGGGTCCGACGGCAGCAGCTCATAGCCGCCGTAGGCCTCGTCCAGATATTCGCAGATCACCGATGAATCGCTGGTGCAGAAGTCGCCGTCGATCAGGACCGGGATCCGGCACAGAGGACTGAGACGGCGGAACTCGTCGTCGCCGAAGAAGGGCGTGATCGGATCGATCTCGTAGCTCAGGCCCTTCAGGTGCATGCAGCCGAGCACCTTGCGGACATAGGGGCTGACGAAGCTTCCGATGATCTTCATCTCAAAATCAGCCGGGTCACGTGGCCCATCTTTCGGCCAGGACGTGCTTCCCCCTTACCATAAATGTGGACGTGGGCGTGGGGGTCGGCGAGCAGCTCCGTCCAGGAGTCGACCTCGTCGCCGATCAGATTGTCCATCGTCGCCGACGAAGCGGCGAGGTCGGTCGAGCCCGGCGGAAGGTCGCAGATTGCGCGGATGTGCTGCTCGAACTGCGAGGTGAATGCGCCTTCGATGGTCCAGTGACCGCTGTTGTGAACGCGAGGTGCGATCTCGTTGACCACCGGGCCGTCGGCGGAGGCGAAAAATTCAACGGTGAGGACGCCGACATGGCCGAGCGTGTCGGCGATTGCGGCAGCCGCCTTTCGAGCCTCTTCCACCTGGCCGGCGGTCACAGCGCCGCTTGGCACTCTCGAGGTGCGCAATATGCCATCAAGGTGCACATTGTGGGGGCTGTCCCAGAAGGTCGTTCGGCCATCGGCCCAGCGCGCGACGATCACCGAGAATTCGGCGTCGAAGGAGACTCCGGCTTCGGCAACCGCCGGCTCATGGGCGATCGCATCCCAGGCAGCCTCGGCCTCGCCGGGCGAGCGGATCCAGGCCTGGCCTTTGCCGTCGTATCCGTAGCGCCGGGTCTTGAGCACGATCGGCGCTCCAAGGTCGGCGACGGCGCTTCGGACGTCCGCCAGGGACTCCACGCTTCGCCAGGACGCGACGGCCGCTCCGCAATTCTCGATGAACTGCTTTTCGACGGCGCGGTCCTGCGCGACCGACAGCGACTTTACGCCGGGACGGAGCTTGTCTCCGAGCACGCGCAAGGGATCGACCGGCAGATTCTCGAACTCATAGGTCACGACGTCGAGAGAGGCGCCGAACGCCTCCAGCGCATCGCGGTCGTTATAGGCTGCGCGAGTGAAGCTGGCTGCCACGTCGGCCGCGCAGGGACGCTCATGAGGGTCGAAGATGTGGCACTTGTAGCCAAGCTGGGAGGCCGCGACGCTCAGCATCCGGCCGAGCTGTCCGCCGCCGACGATTCCGATCGTTGAACCCGGTTGAACCGTCATTCAGGAGTATCGGCAACCGCGGCGGTTTGTTCCTCGCGATAGCGTTCGACGCGTTCGCCGAGCCGTTCGTCGTTAACAGCAAGGATGGAAGCCGCCAGGAGACCGGCGTTTATGGCCCCCGCGCGGCCGATCGCGAGCGTTCCAACCGGCACTCCGGCGGGCATCTGG
>DASSFK010000106.1:0-3973 GCA_035694565.1 Sphingomicrobium sp. | reverse complement strand
GATGGTCGGCGAAATCGCCGCCGGCCTCATCACCGGATCGATGGCGCTCCTGGCCGACGGCTTCCACATGGCGACCCATGCCGGCGCCCTGGCGGTGGCCGCAGCCGCCTACAGCTATGCCAAGCGTCACGTCGGGAACCCGCGCTTCACGTTCGGAACCGGCAAGGTCGGCGACCTCGCCGGTTTTGCCTCGGCGCTGATCCTTGGGGTCATTGCGCTCGGGATCGCAGTCGAAAGCGGCCTGAGGCTGCTCAATCCGGTGAGGGTCGACTTTGCGGACGCCATCCTCGTGGCGGTCGTCGGCCTCGTCGTGAACCTCGTCAGCGCCGCGCTTCTTGCGCACGGCCATGACCATCACGATCACGATCACGATCACGAACATGGCCATCACGAACATCACGACCATGACGACCACAACCTTCGGGCCGCCTATGTCCACGTGCTCGCCGATGCGCTGACCTCGGTCCTGGCGATCGTCGCGCTTCTATCGGGACGTTTTCTCGGCTGGGTCTGGCTCGATCCGGTGATCGGCATCGTCGGCGCTCTGGTCATCGCCCGCTGGTCGCTGGTCTTGATGCGGCAAACGGCCGCGGTCCTGCTCGATGCCTCGAGCGAGCGGCTGATCGGGGCGGTTCGCGAGGCCGTGGAGCAGCCCGGCGATGCCAAGGTGACCGACCTTCACATCTGGCGCGTGGGGCCCGGAGCCCATGCCGCGATCATCTCGGCGACCGGCGTTTCGGCAAGCAAGCTCCGCGAACGGGTGTGCCGGATCCACGGCATCGCCCACCTGACCATCGAGGCCCAAGCCGAGGATCTCTAGCTAAGCGTCGCCGAGGTTCGAAGGACCGAATCCGTGCGGGATGAGCTCGCCGATGGAAAAGCGTTCGAGGGTCGATCCCGATCCGTTCGAGCAGAGGATCTCGACGTCGCGTCCCGAAAGCTGGGCCGCCTCGAGGATCGCCTGGCGGCACCCGCCGCAGGGCGTGCACGTGGTGCCGCCGGCAAGTCGGCCGCTCTCCACGCCTCCGCCGGCGACCGCGATCCGGGCAATCCTGTCGAGCCCGAACGCGTGCTGCGCTGCGGTCAGCGCGCTCTGCTCGGCACAGAGGCCGAGGCGGTAGCAGGCGTTTTCCATGTTCGCTCCGGTGACGAGCTCGCCGTCAACCGATTCGATCGCGCAGCCGACGTGGAAGCGCGAATATGGAGCATAGGCCTTGAGCGCAGCGGAGCGGGCAAGCGCAACCAGTTCGGCTTCCGTCATGCTCTTGTCCTTAAAGCGGTGCACGGGGCATGCGCTAGTCGAGCTTCCACATTCTGCGAGTCAAAAGTCCCATGAAGATGCGTCTGTTCATTGCCGCGGCGGCCGCGGGAATTGCGTTCACCCCCTCCCCTGCTTTGGCCTGGGGAAAAACCGGGCACCGCGTCGTCGCGGCGCTTGCCGAGGCGCAGCTCAGCGGCCTCGCCAAGGCGCACGTGAGGGAATTGCTGGGGGTCGAGAGTCTCGACGAAGCGGCGAACTGGCCGGACGAGATGCGATCGGACCCCTCGCCCTTCTGGCAGAAGGCCTCCGGCCCGCTTCACTATGTGACCTTGAACGGCGTCGTCTACGATCATGCGCCGCCCGAGGGCGACGCGATCGAGGCGCTCGCCAAATTTAGCGCCACGCTGCGCAACCCCAATGCGAGCCTCGCCGACAAGCAACTCGCGCTTCGCTTCATCGTCCATCTCGTCGGCGACCTTCACCAGCCGCTCCATGCCGGCAAATGCTGCGACAGGGGCGGCAATGAGGTGAAGGTGAAGTGGTTCGGCAAGGACCAGAACCTCCACTCGGTGTGGGACTCGTCGCTGGTCGACGACGAGCAGCTGAGCTTTACCGAGCTGGCCGCGAAGCTCCAGCGGCACACGAGCAATGAGGACGTGATCCGCTGGTGGAACGTCAACCCGCGTGACTGGGTTAGCGAGAGCGCCCGGATCCGCGACACGGTCTATCCGGCGATGCCGGCCAAGGGCGCGACCGACAAGGACGGGCAGCCGGCCCTCCCCGAGCTGTCCTATTCCTACGTCCACAAATTCTCGCCGGTGATGGAGCAGCGCCTGAAGCAGGCCGGGGTGCGCCTCGCCGCCTATCTCGACGCCATTTACGCCGAGCCGACGCCGCTTCCACCCGAGCCCCAGCGCTGATGATCCGCAAGCTGGTCGTCCTGGCGCTTCTGGCGCTCGCCGGATGCGCGTCCCTGCCGGTCGCGCCGCCGGGTCCGGTCGAGGTGCAGATCCTCGCGTTCAACGATTTCCACGGCAATCTCGAGGCTCCTTCGCCGGTCGAGGTCACCGAGCCCGACGGGACCAGGCGCAAGATCCAGACCGGGGGTGTCGCCAACCTCGCGGGTGCGCTCGCCGAGCTCCGTCGCGGCCATCCGAACACGGTCACGGTCTCGGCTGGCGACACGATCGGAGCATCACCGCTCGTCTCGGCTTATTACCTCGACGAGCCGACGATCCAAGCGATGAACCTCCTCGGGCTCGAATTCAATTCGGTCGGCAATCACGAATTCGACCGCGGGTCGGACGAATTGAAGCGGATGCAGTCGGGCGGATGCGCGAAATTCACCCGCCGGACGCCCTGCGCGGTGGAGCCGTTCGCCGGAGCGCGCTTCAAGTACCTCGCCGCCAACGTCTTTGAAGGCGATGGAACGACCATTCTCCCTCCCACCGGCATCAAGCATTTCGGGCCGATCACGATCGGCTTCATCGGAATGACCCTGAAGGGCACAGCCAATATTGTGACGCCATCGGGAGTGATGGGCCTCTCCTTTGCCGACGAGGCCGCGAGCGCCAACGCGCTGGTACCGAAGCTCAGGGCCGAGGGCGCGGACGCGATCGTCCTTCTCATCCACCAGGGCGGGAAGACGCCGCAGTTCACGACCGGAAACGGCTGCGACGGCTTGTATGGCGACATCCTCCCGATCCTTCCGAAGCTCGACCCGGCGATCACGACGATCGTCTCGGGCCACACGCACTGGGCCTATGTCTGCAACGGCACGGCCGAGACGGGCGCCGGGCGGTTGCTGACCAGCGCCGGCAAGAACGGCAATTTCGTCACCGATCTCCGCCTCCGCTTCGATCCCGCCACCCGCCGGCTCATCCGCCAGCACGCGACCAACCTCGTCGTCGGCAATGGCGAGCACGGCGTCGACCCCGCCGAGACCGAGCTGGTTTCACGCTATGCCAAGGCGGTCGCACCGATCGCCAACCGGGTGATCGGACGGCTTTCGGAAGGGGCGACGACGGACGCCGACGATGGCGAAAGCGCTGCCGCCGACCTCATCGCCGATTCGATGCTCGCCGCAACGCGATACGGCGGAGCCGAGATCGCCTTGGTCAACTCGACCGGGGTCCGGGTCGCGCTTGCCGCCGGCGACGTCCTCTACAAGGACGCGTTCGCGATGATGCCGTTCGGCAATAACCTCGTCGTTCTGACCCTGACCGGCGAGCAGCTGAAGGCCGGACTCGAGCAGCAATATGCAATTCCGATGAAGGCCGGCCGGGCGAAGCCGTCCGTCCTCGCACCGTCTCAAGGCTTCACCTACGCCATCGACATGTCGAAACCCGAGGGCAGCCGTGTCTTGGACATGCGGCTGGACGGCAAGGCCGTCAGCCCCTCTGGACGCTACCGGGTCGCGCTCAACAATTATCTCGCATCCGGCGGCGATGGCCTCAGCGCATTCACGAAGGGGACCAGCGTGACCGACACCGGCATCATCGACCTCGACGCGCTCGTCGAATGGATCGCACCGGGGCGGACTCCCCCCAAAGCGGACCGCGTCCGGTTCCTGTCGCGATGACGTTTTTTGCGCGCTAGCGCAGCGGCGGCTCGTCGAAGCTGCGCAGCTTGCGCGAGTGAAGCCCCTCGCCTTCGCGGATGAGGAGGCCGAGGGTCTCGATCCCGATCCTCAGGTGCTGGCCGATCGCGCGC
>DASSFK010000105.1:0-6892 GCA_035694565.1 Sphingomicrobium sp. | reverse complement strand
GGCGCGCTGGTTCCCAATCTCGCCGTTCTCCTGTCGTCCCTGATCGGCGCCCTCGCACTGGGCTCGCTGACCGGTGACTGGCCGCAATGGATCGCCTGGTGGACCGGCATCTACGCCGTTTTCAGCTGGACCCAGTCCCTGAAGAGACGCGACCCGGCGACCCACAGGCTCCTCTGGGGCACTCCGACGGCCGTGATTCTGGTCATCGCCTTTGGAAGCATCAGTTTCATGACCTACGCGGTCGCCTTCTGGATCCCGCCCTACGTCCTTCGGACCTTTTATACCGGCCCGACGGACGCTGCGTTGATCATGCAGGGACGGAGCGCCGCCGAAGAGGTCTCGACCATTTTTGGCTGGAGCGCCGCGGCGGCGTCGGCGATCGGGGTCATCCTCGGCGGCATCGTCAGCGACGCGCTCCGCCGCCGCCATCCCGCCGGGCGTCTCTACGTGAACATGGCCGCGATCATTCTTCCCGCGCCGGCCGTGTTCTTCCTGTTCACGACCAGCAGCCTTTCCGGCTTCTACATCGTCGCTCCGTACGTCGGCCTCTGCAGCGCTCTGTGGGTCGGCGCCGCGATAGCGACGCTTCAGGACCTGGTGCTGCCCCGGATGCGTGGAACGGCAGGAGCGACCTACGTCCTTGGCACGTCACTGGTGGGACTGGCCCTTGGGCCGTACGCGGCGGGCAAGGTTGCAGCGGTCACCGGAAGCCTCTCGACCGGCATCTTCTCGCTCTACGTCGTCCCGCCGTTCACCCTTGTCGCCTTGTGGGTCGCCTCGCGGCGAATTGGAGATCTCGAAGCAACACGCGAGGAGCGTGCCGAAAGCTGAACCCATCGCTTTCGAGCCAAGATCTGGTCCCGCATCGGGACCGGGTCCGTAACTTCGATAACTTTCGGTAACGTCACGCCCGTGCCGGGCGCCCTGTATGACGTCTTTCGAGACTCGCCGCCCGGAAAAGAGCTCGGCTAGGCCTTTCGGCGGCGGGTCTCACCCCAAGGTGTTCGCGGCCCGGTCTGGTGGTCCCTTGCCGGGCCGTTTGTTCGCCCGTTTTTCACTCAGATCAATTTTCGGAACCCGCTCCATTGACGCGAGTTTTGCAGTCCAGCGCCCGGTGTCGAACCGGACAGTCGCTCTATCCGGCCGGGCGCTAATTTGGTGCAACAAGCTCCCCCTGTTTCGTTGCTCCCAGTAGAAGGCGGCTCGGGTCCTCTTGTCCTCGCGAGCCGCCTTCGTCGCAACCACCACCCGCCAGGGCCGTTCCTCCTCCTGAAAGGAGTATCGCGATGGGTGATTTCAAGTCCCTGATCTGCGTCAGCGAGATCGTGGATGCCTCGCCTTCCAAGGTCTGGCGGACCGCGACCGAGAGGACCGGACTCATGTTCATGGGTGCCGACGTCCGGACCGACTGGAAGGAGGGCCACCCGATCAGCTTCAAGGGCGAATGGAAGGGCAAGCCGTTCGAAGACAAGGGAGAGGTCGAGACATTCGAACCGGAGAGGAAGCTCGCCTTCACCCATTTCAGCCCAATGTCGGGAAAGCCCGACAGGCCTGAAAACTACAATCTGGTCTCGATCGAGCTGGAGCCGAAAGGCGACCAGACCGATGTCACCCTGACCCAGGCCATTCACGAGGACGCGGAGAAGCCGCCGCGCGAAACCATCGCCGAGTTCGAGAAGAACTGGCGGATGATGCTTGGAAAATTGAAGCAGGAATCCGAAAAGGCCGCTTCGCCCGCCTAGTGGACCGTCAGTTCCGCCGACCTGTCCTGGCTCAGCCTGGCGATCTTGCTCTCGGCATCGTCCGCCGCCTCGAGCAGCTCTTCGATCACGTCGCGATCATGGATCGCCGCCGCCAGCCGCCGGCAAAGGTCGGCCTCGCCGCGTAATATTCTCAGCGCTTCTTCCATCGGACCGCCATAGAAACGCATGGCGCGCTGGAATTGATGAATCCTGCCGGACATTTCGCATTCGGCATCGCAGACTCGACCTTGCTGTATGCTGACGCTTTTTCAGAAATCCGGGTCTGGCGGCATGACGTCATCGTCGGTGAAACCCCTGAGGTCGCATCGAAAATTCATCCTATGTCCATCTTTTGAGCGTCTAGTTAGCCTGAGCTGTCGAAGCTGGGGGGCGTATGGAATCCGACGCCGCATTTTTCACTCGCCGCGCGCGCGAGGAACGCTTTGCCGCGACCAAGGCCGAGCATCCGAAGGCACGCAAGGCGCACATCGAAATGGCCGCGCGCTATGCCGACCTTGCGAGAGCGATTGAAGGCAGGCCGCCCGATGACGATCCCGACAATCAATATGAGCGCGTCGGGATCTGGTTCTAGAACTTGATCTTCAGCCGGATCATCGCCCGGTTCGACGGAAAGCCGCCGACGTCCGCGGCCTCGGTTTCGGCGGCGACGCCGACACCCTCGGCAATCTGCTTTTCGGCCTTCGGCAGGCCCTCCCTCACCCGCTCGACCGGCTGCCTGAGCCGGTACGGGCTCTCGCCGTTTCGATTGGCGCAAACGACGACCTCGCCCGCGCTTTCAGCACGGCACGGCTGGGGAATGGTGAGATCGACCCTCTCCGGCGGGGAAGCGCTGACGACTTGAGCCAAGATGAGCGGAAACATCATCATTCCACTCCCTAAAAATTCGAATTGCCCAGGGACTTTGGGACAGGGCCAGCCAACTTAGCGAACCCAGCCAATCTATCCTTGTTTTCAAATAGGCAAAACTATTTTGCCGGCTCCGGTTCGGGCTCACCCTCCGCGCGCCGCAGGACTCCAAAGTAGACCACCGCCATGGCCGCGGCCACCAGGGCCGCCGCGGACAGGAACGCCGCGCCGGTCGTTCCATGTTCTGCACCGAACGCGAGCGCCTGGGTCATCGCCAGCGGCCCAATGATTGCGGCGATGCTCGCGATCGATGCCATTCCGCCCTGAAGCGCGCCCTGGTTCGAGGCGTCCGTCATTCGCGACAGCAAGGCGTTCAGCGATGGATAGACCAGCCCTTGAAGAGCGCTGAAGAAGATGATCGGGTAGACCAGCCAGCTCGCGCCAACGAAGGAATAGAGCGCGAAGCTCGTCCCTCCGACCAGCATCCCGATGATCACGCACTTCCGCTCTCCGAACTTCCCGACCGCGGGCCCGGTGATCGCCGCCTGCGCGATCGCCATCGAAAGCCCCGCGGCCGCCAAGGACATCCCGATCTGCGCCGGAGTCCAGTCGAACCGGAGCTCGGCCCAGAACGCCCATGTCGCCGGATAGACCGAATGGGCCACCTGCCACAGCAAGGCCGCGAGCAGCAGCGGAGCAGCCTCGGGCGCCCGGAGCAACGGCCCGAACGTCCCGAACGGATTGGCACGGCGCCATTCGAACGGACGCCGGTCCTCCTTTCGTAGAGTCTCAGGAAGCGCAACCAGCACCCATAAGGAATTGATTGCCGCCAGCGACGCGGCGGCGATGAACGGAGCCCTCGTCCCCAAGGTCGCGATCAGTCCGCCGATGGCCGGCCCGAGGATGAACCCACCGCCGAACGCCGCGCCCATCAGCCCAAACACCCGGGCCCTCTCCTCGGGCCTGGTCACATCCGCCAGAACCGCATTTGCGGGCCCGTAGCTCGCTCCAGCAATGCCGGCGATGGCGCGCCCCAGGAACAGCCACGCAATCGTCGGAGCAATCGCCATCAGCCCGTAGTCGATGGTGAACGCGACCACGCAGGCCAGAAGCACCGGGCGGCGCCCGAAGCGATCGCCGATATTTCCGATTACTGGTCCGGCGAGGAACTGCATCCCCGCATAGGCGACGAGCATGTACCCCGCGATCCGGGTCGCCTGTGCGACGCTCACATCGGCAAGGTGGACGATGAGGCTCGGAAGCACCGGCAGAACGATTCCGAACCCGATCGCATCCAGCAGCAGGACGAGAAGGACAATCGGCACGGCCGGATGGCGGAAGGTCATCGCTTCAAGGGTGTCACGATTGCCAGGCGCCTTCAATGCGCTTGCTTCGCCGCCAGTTCTTCCCAGGCGCGAAAAATGTTAAGGGGCTCGAGCCGAACGACTCGGCTAACAAAAATAAAATGATGCGAGCGAAACGGGGGCACATCTTCGAAGGAGGATGCCATGCGCCTAGCTGTCGATAAAGCGCATATGCGGAAGGCGTTATGCGCCACTGCATTCGCTTTCGGATTTTCCATTTCGAGCGGAGCAGCAAGCCAGACCGTCGATCAGATCAATCTGACCACGGATAACCAGGCCTTCCTCGTCAGCCAGGGATTTGCGCCCGCCAACAACGTCGATCCCCACCTGATAAACCCGTGGGGCATGAGCTTCTCGATGACGAGCCCGTTCTGGCTGTCGGATCAGAACGCAGGCGTCTCGACGCTCTATAATGCCGCTGGGGCACCCGTGCCGCTGGTCGTCGCCATTCCAGGAAGCATGGTTGGTCCGAGCGGACCGACCGGCCAGGTGTTCAACGGCAGCACCAGCTTCGAACTGACGCCGGGGAACAGCGCTAGGTTCATCTTCGCGAACCTGAACGGCACGATCTCCGGCTGGAACCCCACCGTCAATCCGACCAATGCCGTCGTCGCCGCCACCGAGCCGGGCGCGATCTACACCGGGCTTGCGCTGGGCAATAACGGTGGAAGCAACTTCCTCTACGCCGCCAATAATGCGGCGGGGACGATCGATGTCTTCGACGCCAGCTTCCAGAAGGTCACCTTGTCGGGCACGTTCCAGGATCCGGGTCTTCCTCCGGGCCTCGCCCCGTTCAACGTCGTCAACGTGGATGGCGTCCTCTACGTCACCTACACGACGCCCGGGCCGGACGCCGACGAAGCGGCACTCGGCACCGGCGTCGTCGACCGCTTCTCGCTCAACGGCGAGTTCATCGACCGGTTCGTGACCGGAGACGTTTCGAACAACGTGCTTTCCCCATGGGGAGTGGTCGAAGCTCCGGACAATTGGGGCGCGTTCGCGAACGCCATCCTCATCGGCAATTTTGCCGAGGAGGACGGGTTCATAAACGCCTTTGCCGACGACGGCACATATCTTGGTATGCTGATGGTCGGGTCGGACCCGTTCAACGTCCCCTATCTGTGGGCACTGGGTACCCGTGCACCCGGATCGGGCTTCGATGCGGGCGCGGTGTACTTCACCGCAGGCATCGGCGACGAGGAGCACGGCCTATTCGGCCAGCTGCTTTCCGTGCCTGAGCCGACAAGCTGGGCGATGATGCTGATGGGCTTTTCCGCAATCGGCTTCGCGATGCGGAGGCGAAAGCCGCCCGCGATGAGCATCCGTCGAGCCGCCCTGGCCTAGCTGGGGGCAAGGGATGCCGCCTCGAAGCGCGGCGGCATCCCTAATTTAAGCGAAGACAGTCTCTGCACCTTTGCGTTCGAAGGTCAGGTTCACCGATCTCGTGCCGGCCGGCCGCGTGCGGTGGAGCTTGCCGGCGGGCACGGTCACGAACTGTCCGGGCCGAACGATCACCTCGCGGTCCTCGAACTCGATCACCAGCTCGCCATCGACTCCGTAGAAGGTCTCGTCGGAGTCCGGATGACGGTGCCAGCGAAACTGCTCGGTCATCACGCTCATGCGGATCTCGTGGTCGTTCACGTCGCCGAGCGACACGTTGGAATAATCGTCGGTGACGAGCCGGCTCAGCACCAGCGGATCGACGAGACTTGCGGGCGTTTCGGTCATGCCGTGTTCGTAGGCGCCGCCATGAACGCGCGACAATCAAACGGCACGCCCGTCCGATAAGCGGGCCTTATCGCTGAGACCGACTTGCCGAAAAACGATAAATAAGATATCGTTTATCGATATGATGAGTCGGAGAACCCACATGAAGCATTCGACCGCGCTTCCGGCGGCCTGGATTATGCTGCGCATCCTGATCGTCCTCAACTGGATGGTCGGCGCCGCAATCGCCGCGCTCCTGATTGCGACCATCGTCGCGAAGGGATGGACCTTCACCGCGCTCGGCATCGGGCCCGAGGACCAGATCCGATCCGTCATCGTCGGTTTGCAGTTCGTCGCCGCCCTCGGCCTCGTCACCATCCCGCTCAACCACGCCATGTTCACGCGAATGCTGAGGATCGTCGAGACGGTCCGCATCGGCGATCCGTTCGTCGCCGCCAACGCTTACCGGTTGAACGCAATCGCGTGGATCCTGCTCGCGCTTCAGGTCATCGGCATGACCATCGGCGGCATCGGCCGCGCGATCTCGACGCCTCACCATCCGATCCATCTGGACGCGGGCTTCTCCGCAATCGGCTGGCTGGCCGTCATCCTCACCTTCGTTCTCGCCCGAGTGTTCGCCGAGGGCACCCTCATGCGCGAGGATCTCGAGGGCACGATCTGATGGCCATCCTCGTCAACCTCGACGAGCTCCTTCACGACCGTCGAATGACCCTGACGGAGCTTGCGGAGCGCATCGACATCACGCTTCCGAACCTGTCGATCCTGAAGACCGGCAAAGCCCGGGCGATCCGTTTCTCGACCCTCGACGCCATCTGCGGCGTCCTCGCCTGCCAGCCCGGCGACATCCTGCGCTTCGGCCCGGACGAAGGCGGCGACGGGCAAGACTAGTTCGGTTATCATCCCCCGCTTCGAGGCCGAACGCAGGGGCAATGCATGCTGGTAGCGCTACTGATCCCGCTCAGCCTCGCCGCGCTCGTCTATTCGGTCATGCTGTTTCGTGCTGCGTTCGCCAGCCGCCTGGTCCCGAAGGGCGAAGGCATGATCGTCGGTGCGATCACCAATTTCTTCGACACTCTCGGCATCGGCTCGTTCGCTCCGACCATGGCCTGGTTCAAGCTCCGCAAGCTCGTTCCCGATCGGCTGATCCCGTGCACCATGCTCGTCGGTCACACGCTTCCGACGCTCACCCAG
>DASSFK010000104.1:0-9534 GCA_035694565.1 Sphingomicrobium sp. | reverse complement strand
TCCGGCTTCGCCACCTTCGGAAGCGCACGCATTTTCGGCGCGGCCATGGCGAGCTTCTTGGACTTGGTCTTGGTCAGCTCGGCCTTCGTACGTTCGCCCGGCGACCGGTCGGTCATCAGCGCAAGGAAGCTCTTGGCGCTGTCGAGCCCGGGAAGTCCGGGATCGAGCATTCCCATGCGGGCGACGATTCCGAGTGGGGCTCCGACGACCAGCGCGAGCGCCGCGGCGCTCATCAGGATTGTACGGCGACGCTGCGACGCGACACGCTTGGCGCGGCGCGCACGTCCGCTTGAATTCAAGCGGCGTCCGGAACGCGAAGACGTGACTGCAGCAGGCATCCAGAACCCTACAGAAACGAGCCGCAACATTGCACGCGATGCAATCGGCTCAGAAGACAACCATTAACACAATTTTAAGGTTCCGAATCAACTCAAGAGTTTAATCTGTCCCGAAAAAGAACAGGAATGTGTCTCAGCGGCACAATCCACGGATCGCGCACCGGCACGATTGGACGCGTAAACCACCCGCCGATATTGCTGAGGACATGGAAGCTCTCGTTCAGCCTGTGATCCTGGCCGGTGGCTCAGGGACCCGCCTCTGGCCCATTTCCACGCCCACGCGGCCGAAGCATCTCCTTCAGATCATTGGGGAAGGGACGATGCTTGAGCAGACAGTCGAGCGCATCCGAAACCCGGAGATATTCGCTTCGCCGATCATCGTCGGCGCCGCTTCGCAGGCGGGTGACCTAAGCCGACTCGCCCCGAACGCCCGAGTGATCCTCGAGCCATGTCCGCGGGGATCCGCCGCGGCCGTCGCCTTTGCGGCGTTGGCAGCGCCCCCCGAGTCGCTCCTGCTGGTGCTCCCCAGCGATCATCGAATCGGCGACTCGGCTCCATTGCTGGACGCGATCCGAAGGGCGCGTTCGGCAGCCGGCTCCGGTCACCTGATCACGTTCGGAATCCAGCCCACCGGGCCCGAAACGGGCTACGGTTACATCACCGCTGGAGGCACGCTCGGCGATGGAGTGCTGGAAGCAGAGTCGTTCGTGGAGAAGCCGCCCAGGGACGAAGCGATCGCGCTGGTCGATTCCGGCAAGGCCTTCTGGAATTCAGGAATGTTCATGTTCAAGGCCGGAGTCTTCCTCGAGGAGCTGAAACGGCACGCGCCGGATATCCATTCGGCCGCGCAAACGGCGATGGAAGCCGCGGCGATGGATGGCGGTCGGGTTACTCCCGACAAAGCTCCGCTGGACAACTGCCGATCCACGTCCATCGACTATGCGGTCATGGAGCATTCCGACAAAATCGCCGTCGTTCCGGTCCAGCTCGACTGGTCGGACGTCGGGAGCTGGGCCGCTGTGTACGAAATCGAACCGAAGGACGCCGACGGAAACGTCGTTGACGACCGATCGAACGTCCTTGGGAGCTCCGGCTGCCTCGTGAAATCGACCGGCCCGCAAATCGTCGTGATCGGCGGAGAGAATTTGATGGTCATCGCAACCGCCGACCATGTGCTGGTCGCGCCGATATCCGAGGCGCAAAGGGTGCGCGAAGCGGCTGAGCTGCTGAAGGGACAATCCAAAGAATAGCGGGATGCCCGCGTGGATTTGAACCACGATTGACGGAGTCATCTAGACTGTCTCCGGAGCCCTCCTCAGCCGCTCTGGTGCACCTGAATTGGGGGAACTCCGCAGTTTCCGCGCAGTTTTTTCACACAGCCCCGCGAGCGGGGGGATGTCGGGGCGCCGATGAGGAGAGCTTCGATGCGTAAGACTGCTCTTGTGATGTTGTTGGTTGGCACTGTCGGGCTTGCCGCATGTGCCGCCGTTCCTTCGGAGCCAGTAACCGCCGCAAACGGTGTCTGCGGCACCTATGGCTACGTCGACGTGAACAACGACGGGTTCATCTCTGGCGATGAATGGAACACGTACCGGACAAACGCCTACGGCTTCTGGGACGTGGACAAGGACGGCCGGATTTCTAGAAGTGAATTTGAAAATTGTTACAGGGCCGGCGGCTTCTACCGCGATGCCTACTACAACCCGGACTATTGGACGAACTACTGGACCGCCTTCGATGCGAACGGCGACGGCTATCTTTCTGCGGACGAGTATTGGTCGGCCGGCGCGTGGGCGCGCATAGACCGTAACCACAACGGTCGGATCGATTCCGATGAATGGTTGTGGTGGAACATGTGACTGCAACAGAGGGGTCTGTTGTTCAAGCCGCGTGTCTATTGACGCGTTAATTATCTAGTCATATCAGCGGGTTACGTTGTTCTGACTGCAACGGTGTCGTTGGTGGCGTCGCTTGCGGTGCAGTGCGGCCCGGCCCTTGGAATTTCAAGGACCGGGCCGCCTTCCGCCCTTGGAGGGGACGCTAATGGATCCTGGAGCGCGTTACCGCGTCTTGGCAGCCCGTTGCCGGCAATCAGCCGAAGCCTCAGCTGGGAGTACGGCCAAGACTGCATTGCTTCGGATGGCGCGCGCTTACGAGCGGCGCGCAACCGACGTCGAGAGAGAGTGGAGGCTGAGGAGCTCGGCGGAACGGATCACCGAGGTGTCTTAGAGATCGTCTGAATATCGCGTGCCCAACCGCTTTCCGAGCGCGTCCTGAGCAAGAAAGTCTCGCATCATCGCGGCGACCACTTCGTGAGGTCCCAGCTTCACCGCGTCGGAATCGGGCCAGCTTGCCCAGACATATCCATCCCTGGAGCTGAATATGATTTCCAGCTCCGGACTCCGGCGATCAGGAAACGGCGAAGAGTTCGGTGCAGGCATCGACACGGCCTTGTAATTGGCTCCCACGCGGTACGGGAACAACGCCCTGCGACGGCAAGCAGGTATCCATTCATCTGGCGTTCAGCAAAATCAGGAGGATTCTCGATCAAACCCTAGGGTCCGTCGGCGGAGACAAAGCGGACGACATGGTTGCGAGGCTCGACCGGGAGCGCGATACAGGCCACACGCCGCGTGCCCCGCGGCACTGACCTGGCCCAGACGGCGGGAAAAGAATTGGTCAGACGCTAGCGGCCGTCGAGGGGACGATTGCGTCGACCGGTTTTTTTGAGGACGCTCCGTCTCCCGAGATCGCACCGGCGCTGGCTTCATTTTTGGTAGGAAGCTCAGCCGGCGACCTTTCCCGGCTTCTCCATAACTGGCTAAGTGCAACGCGAAGATCGGGCTGCTGCATTAGAGCTTCATATTTCTCAGCAAGAGCCCGGTGTACTCCCGCGACAATCGGGTTCGGCGCGGTTGCCGCTCGCTCTCGCTCCTCTCGAGCGCGTTGGCGAAAATATTCAAGTTCGGACGTGAACATTCGCGTTGCTCCCGCGCTAGTTGGAGCAAATATAACTCAATCTTTACAGCATGATAGTCATCGATCCGACACAAGAAACTTTATGCTTGCCTGGCCAGTACGGGCGCGAATGGTCCAGGCCATGCGGTAGCCAATGTCGGATCGGCTCGGGTGGCCTTTCGGGCATTGCACTGTCGCCCTTGCTCTATTCGCCCCTGGCTTCTGCGTTCTCGGTCAGCTCTTCATACTGCTGCGCCACCTCAAGAAGGCGCGCCTTAACGTCGGCCTCGGACTGGCGTTCCGCCAGTTCGCGACAGCGTTTAGCTTGCTCTCGATAATAGACTGAACCCTCGCGACGCACGGGTGAATCATACTCTGCTGAAGTATTCTGCCAAAGTCCGCAACGGTTGAAAGCAGCCAGCGCCGCACTTCGTTTCGCATCCAAAATGATGTAACTCACGTCTAGCCGGATGATCGGAGGGCGTGATTGGCTGCTTATCGGCTGTATTGCCTTGACGCTGACACGGGCCACATCATCAAGGGTGAGTGGATTGAAGCGGACACCGACGAGGCCGCAATCAATGAAGCCAAATCCTTAAAGCTCTCGTCCCGTTGCGAGCTTTGGCATCAGATGAGACTGGTGACAGAAATCCCGGCGCAACCCGGTAGGCCGGATGGCTCCTGAAGTTGAGCTGCGCGAAGCTTCTTCCTTTCCGCGTTGCCAGGCGTGAAGGCGGCGCAGTTCAGGCAGATTACCGATTATATTAGATAATGGCTGGATGCCCCGCGTGGATTCGAACCACGATTGACGGAGTCAGAGTCCGTAGTCTTACCATTAGACGACGGGGCAATACCGACAGGCGGGCGATAGAAAGCGGTCTTCCCACTGTCAACGCCGGGTGGACCTGCCGGTGATGAGCTTGCCCTTTATTAGCTTTGCCGGTTAAATGGGACCCAAGTCAGCCATCTGCAGGCGCAGGTGGTGCAGTATAGAAACGGGCGTTGTTCATGGCCCAGAATGTCGCCAGCGCTCCGGCCCCGTCGTATCGATCTGGGCCGGGCTCGGAAAAATCGCCGGAGCGGCGGTTCCCTTCATTTCGTCATACCTACGGAGCGGTCGATCTCGGCACCAACAATTGCCGCCTGCTGATCGCGCGGCCGGTCGACGGGGGATTCACGGTCGTCGACGCCTTCTCACGCATCGTTCGACTGGGAGAGGGGCTTTCGCACTCCGGCGCGCTGTCCGATGTCGCCATGGACCGGGCCGTGGGCGCACTGTCCATTTGCGCCGAGAAGCTCCGCCGCCGGAACGTCTCTCTATCCCGCTCCGTGGCCACGGAGGCTTGCCGCCGCGCCAAGAACGGCGCGGACTTCGTCGATCGGGTCCGGCGCGAGACGGGCATCGTCCTCGACATCATCGAGCCCCAGGAAGAAGCGCGCCTCGCGGTCCTCGGCTGCCACAAGTTGCTCGAGCCGGGTGATGGGCCGGCGCTCATCTTCGACATTGGCGGCGGGTCGACCGAGCTGGTTCTCGTCGACCAGGAAGCCGGAGTCCCGAAGATACGGAGCTGGTGGAGCGCTCCGTGGGGCGTGGTCTCGCTGACGGAGAGCGAGGGCAAGGTCGCGCTCGAAGGCCCCGATCGCCTGAAGGCTTACGGCCGCATGCGCGAGCGCGCGCGCTTGTCTTTCGCAAGCTTCGCCTCGACTTTGCCCAGCGACGTCGAGGGCATTCGCCTGCTCGGAACCAGCGGTACGGTGACCACGCTCGCAAGCGTCCATCTCGCGCTTCCCTCCTATGACCGACGCGCGGTCGATGGCCTGCACGTCCCGACCGACGCGATGCAGAAGATCAGCACCATGATCGCCGAGATGGATCATGAGGAGCGTGCCGCTCTTCCCTGCATCGGCCGCGACCGGGCCGACCTCGTCGTCGCGGGCTGCGCGATCCTCGAAGCGATCCTTGAGATCTGGCCGGCGCAAAAGCTAGGAGTCGCCGATCGCGGAATCCGCGAAGGAATTCTGCGCTCTTTAATGGCGAGAGACGGCCACCTTCTGTGAAGCGAGTCAAAACCGCCAAGGGGCGGAAACCGTCTTCGACGCGCTGGCTCGAACGGCAATTGAACGATCCGTATGTGAAGCGGGCAAAGGCGGAGAATTATCGAAGCCGAGCGGCGTTCAAACTGCTCGAACTCGATGACCGCTTCGGCCTTCTGAAGGGCGCCAAAGCGGTCGTCGATCTCGGAATCGCGCCAGGCGGTTGGAGCCAGCTCGTTCGCCGCAAGGTACCGCAGGGCAAGGTGGTCGGGATCGACCTGCTTCCGACGGACCCGATCGACGGAGTCACCATCCTCCAGATGGACTTCATGGACGAAACCGCGCCGGACAGATTGAAGGAGGCGCTGGGCAGCGAGGCCGACCTCGTTCTCTCCGACATGGCCGCGAACACGGTCGGCCATCAGCAAACCGATCACCTGCGGACCATGGCGCTGGTCGAGGCGGGGCTATTGTTCGCGACGGAAGTCCTCAGGCCCGGTGGCGCTTACGTCGCCAAGGTCCTGGCAGGCGGTGCGGATAATCAGCTCGTCGCGGAGATGAAGCGCCACTTCACGACCGTGAAACATGCCAAGCCGCCAGCAAGCCGGAAGGATTCGTCGGAGTGGTACGTGATCGCCCAGGGGTTCAAGGGATCCCCGGGCAGCTGACTATCAAGACGAGTCTTCGGCAATCGATCCCAAGGCTCGGACCGGATTTCGAAGCTGGTGCTTAAGCCTTCTTTCGGGCGTCCTCGACGGCCTTCTTCAGCGTTTCATACCCAACCGCTCCGCTGAGCACCCTGTCTCCGACGACGAACAGCGGGGTTCCGGTCGCGCCGAGCTGGCTTGCGAGGTTGAAATTCTTCTTGAGCTCGGCTTCGATCGCCACGTCCTTCTCGGGCGCAGGCGGAATGGCAGCCACGCGGGCGGCGACGGCATTGGTTCCGGGCGCCGGCCGGCCGGCAGCATAGAGCGCATCGTGAAATTGGCGGAAGCGCCCGGCCTTCGACGCGGCCAGCGAAAGCCGCGCCGAGACGACGCTGTCGGGCCCAAGGATCGGAAGCTCGCGATAGACGACGCGCAGGTCTGGATTCTCGCGAAGGAGCTGGTCGACGTGGGGGTTGCTCGCTTTGCAATAGGGGCAGGCGTAATCGTAGAATTCGACCAGCACGACTTTCGGCTTGCTCGATCCCTTCCAGGATGACGCGAACGGTGTCTCGATCGAACCGCGCTGGCTGGCGAGAGCCGGCGCATATTGCCGGTCGCGAAGGGCATCGGCGGCGTCCACCAGGATCTGAGGGTCGTTGAGCATGCCCTGCCGAACGATCCGGCCGCTCATGAATTGAGGTGCTGCGAAGATCAGGATCGCCGCCGTCAGTACCGAGCCGACGACGCCGCCAATGATCGCCAGTCCCAGCGGCGACGCCTTATTCTCTGTCACGGCCCTTCTTGTCCTTCTTCAACTCGGTCCGTGACACCATGGCGATGTCCTGGGCGCGAAGATAGTCCGGCGTTCCCGCCGGAATTCCGCGCATGGCCATTTCCGCGCTGGCCAGCGCCAGCTTCGGATTGCCTTCGAGGTTGTTCCGTTCAGCGGTCGCGAGCGCTGCGCGAGGCGTGTCGCCCTCCTGGTCGTAGATCATTCCGAGCTGGTACCAGGCAAACGGATTGCCGTTGTCGACGGCGACCGCCGTCTTCAGGATGGTCTTCGCTTCGGTGAAGTTCTTGGGATCCTCGGTCGAGATCAGAGCGTGGCCGAGCATCGAGGCGATCAGCGGCGCATTGTGGGTCGCTTCGGTCGCCTCGCGAAGCGGCGCGATCGCCTCGGCCGGACGCCCGGATTCGAGCAGGATCTGGCCCTTCAGCTCCAGGAAATAGGGGTCGTGCGAATCGGTCTTCAGAAGCGCATCCGATTCCGACAGCGCTTTTTCCGGGTAGGCGGTCAGATGATAGGCATAGGCCCGGGCATAATGGGCTGGGACGGTCTGATCGGACTCGGGGTACTTCGTGATCGCCTGCCTGGGATTGATGAAGCCTATCAGTTTGGCCTTCACCCGCTGGAACCTCGCTTCGAGCTTGGGATCCGTCTTGTTGTTCCAGGCCGGGTCCTTCTCGAACAGATTTTCGAGCATCGAGATGCGCTCGCTCGAGAGCGGGTGAGTGCGGTCGTAGCTGTCGGTCGAATAGATCGCGAGGCGGTACTCCTGATTCTGGAGCTTCTTGAAGAATTCGAGGCCGCCTTTGCCGCTGATCCCGGCTTTGTGGAGGTAGCTGGCGCCGGCGAGGTCGGCGCTGGTTTCCTGGGCGCGCGTGAACGCCAGGAACTGGCCGAGCGCCGCCCGCTGGCCCATCATCATCAGGCCCATTCCGGCCTCACCGGCGCCGGCCGCGATGGCGATCGCCCCGAGCACCATGGTGGCGAGCGAAATGCCCGTTGCTTCCTTCGCCCCTTCGCCCATGCGAATGGCGTGGCCGCCGGCAACGTGCCCAAGCTCGTGAGCGATGACGAACTGGAGCTGGTTGACGTTGTCGGCCCGGGTCACGAGCCCCGAGTTGACATAGACGTTCTGGCTGCCCGCCACGAAGGCGTTGATCTCGTCGTCGCTGAGGAGGACGACCTTGACGCTCTTGTTGTCGAGGTTTGCGGCCTCGACCAACGGCTTGGCGATGTCCGAGAACAGAGCTTCGGTCTCCGTGTCGCGTAGGATCGACGGACCGGAATCCTCGCTCTGCGCCACTGCCGGCCTCGCCGAGGCGAGGCCGAGCACAAGCGCCAGCATCAGCATTCGCACGAAGCGGGAGAGCGGCGAGCTCATGAGCCGCCCTTCCCACCGGCGATCTGAACGCCGGATGAAAGAACGATCGTCAGCAGATCAGCCGAAGGTGCGTTGCCACCAGCCACGGCGTGGGCCTTCACCGGATCCGTCGTCCGCTTCGTCGTTGTCGGCGGTCGGAACCGCCGGTTCCGCCTCCACGGCAGCCGGCGCTTCGTCCTTGGCCTTCTTGGCGCGGGATTTGCGGGCCGGCTTTGGGGGCTTGGAGTCCCCGGCAGTTTCGACAGGAGCAGCTTCGGCAGGCGCGGTTTCGGCAGGCGGGGCTTCGGGCGGAGCGGGTTCGGCTACGGCCTCAACCGTCTCTTCCGGCTTGGCCTTGGCGCGGGAGCGACGCTTCTTCGGCTGGGGCTCGGCTGGAGCCTCGACATCGGCAATCGGCGGCTCTTCGTCGATCGGGCGCTCGACCATCGGCGAGCTGTCCGCAGCGACCGGCGCTTCCCCTGTGCCATCGATTTCGGAAGCGGCCTCGCTGCGTTTGCCACGACGGCGGCGGCGCTTGCGATCTCCCGATGGACTTTCGGCTTCCACCGGCCGCTCGACAGTCTCTTCGGCCTCGACAGCCCCTTCGACCGTATCGTCCGTTTCCGCTGATTCGGCCGGAGCCTCGCCGCCTTCGCGGCGTCCACGACCACGGCCGCCACGGCGACGGCGACGGCGACGGCGACCCGGGCGTTCCTCCTCGGACTCCTCCGTTTCGCGCTCTTCTTCCTCTTCTTCCTCGTCTTCGCCGAGCAGCGCTTCGACTTCCTCGAGGTCCTCCTCGATCGGCGTAGGCTCCGGACGGCGCTGGACGATCGGGCGCGGGCCCGAACTCTCGACGCTCATTCTCGCGCCTTCGAAGCTTTCGTCGATGGCGACCTCGACCGATACGCCGTAACGGGCCTCGATTTCGGCCAGCTCGCCGCGCTTCTTGTTGAGAAGATAGATCGCGGCCTCGCGACCGGCGCGGAGCAGGATCTTGTCGCCGCGGCCGCGAGCAGCCTCGTCCTCGATCATTCGGAGGGCCGAGAGGCCCGCCGACGAGGCGGTGCGCATCAGGCCCGTGCCTTCGCAATGCTGGCAAGGCTTGGTCGAAGCTTCAAGGACGCCGGTGCGGAGGCGCTGGCGGCTCATTTCCATCAGGCCGAAGCTCGAGATGCGGCCGACCTGGATTCGGGCGCGGTCGCTCTTCAGCGCCTCTTTCATCGCCTTCTCGACCTTACGGACATGGCTGTTCTGTTCCATGTCGATGAAGTCGATGACGACAAGGCCGGCCATGTCGCGAAGGCGAAGCTGGCGGGCGATTTCGCTTGCCGCTTCGAGGTTCGTCGCGAACGCGGTCTGCTCGATGTTATGCTCGCGGGTCGAGCGGCCGGAGTTGATGTCGATCGA
>DASSFK010000103.1:0-3405 GCA_035694565.1 Sphingomicrobium sp. | reverse complement strand
GACTTCGTGAAAGTCAGGAAGGGCCGTCCCGCTGGGGCGGCCCTTTTCTTTTATGCTATGCGGGCGCCGAGCGGGAGGAGCGATTCAAATGGCGGAGCGGTTCGAACGGCATCGGCAGCCCTGGAAGCCGGAGGAGCTGGCCAAGCTGCGCAACCTGGCGGCCAAGGGCATGGCCCTGAGGGCGATCGCCAAGGCGCTGACGAGGAGCGAGGAATCGGTGAAGCAGCGCGCCAAGGAAGACGGGCTGAAGATCGCGAAGCTCCGCTAGACCCTCAGGGCAGCGGCCTCGCCTCCGCCGCCTCCGCTTCGATCAGAGAAGGCGGGACGATCCCCGACGCAAGGATCGCCGCGAAGGCGTCCCTGGCGACGAACGGGCGGTTCTCGACCTCGGCCCGATGCGAGGCTTCGGCCAGGAGACGGTCGAGCTGGGCCTTGCCGACGATGTAGCTGGGCCCGTAGCCCGGCTGACGCAGGTAGATCAGCTGCTCGAACCCGACGAGGCGGCTCCTGGCATCGGACCAGCCACGCGGAGTCCAGCCGGCGTGGAAGCGACCGGCCTCGGCAAGGTCGATCTCGTTGGCCTGCACCCGGAGCGACGCAAGGCCTCTTGCGGCGCGGTTCGCGAGCATGATCCACACCAGTTCCCGGCCATGGGGAATGTCGTCGTAGAGGCCCGCCTGCATGACCACTTCCTCCATGGCCGTGGCGAACCCCTCCGACCGGTCGGCGTAGATGTTGAAGAGCGGAGGCAGGTCACGGATCGGGCTTTGATGCGGCTCATGCCGGAGCCGGGCGAGCTCGATCCAGTGCGTCTGGTGACTTGAGAGCGGAAGCGGGTCGAGCGCGGTCACATTGCTGAAGAAGTTGCGCTCGGCCGGCGGGACGTAGGTCCCGATCTGCCCTTCGAGCGCGGAGCGGAAATAGGGTCGGTCCGGGATGAAGCCCGAATCGACCAGCAGGGCATAGAGCTTTGCCGTCCGAGCTTCGGCGAACCGACGATATTCGGCGGGATCGGTGATTTCGCGGATCGGCGGCGCCGCCCGGTTGCGCACCTCCTCCAGCCGAAGCGACGAAAGCGAACGATCGAGCTCGCGCTGGAGCAGGAGGACCTGCTGGTCGTACGTCCAGGGGCTGAGCAGGACGTGCTTCAGGTACCAGTTGTAATTGTCTTTCCCGACACCCGACGGGCCGGTGCGGCTGGGCGCCTCGGCCTTGATCCAGCGGGCGAAGTCCCCGGTCGCGAGCCGGGCATTGCGGACCGCCGCCCGAAGGGCCGGCGATGCGCCCTCCAAGCCGACCCGCCTCTTGCCTTCGAGATCGTTCAGAACGAGCGTGCCGGCCTCGAGATTGGCGAGGACCTCGGCCTGCTCGAGGAAGGCGCGGTCGCCATAAGCGAAAAGTTCATGCGCCTGGCTTCCGGCAAGGTTCACCCTGGCGTCGGCAAGCATCGCGGGAACGGCTGCGAGCAGCTCTGTCAGCCGTGCATCGTCGGCGCGGGAGAGCGGATATTTGAAGCTGTACAGGTCGATGTTCGGCTCGGCCGACGGTCCTTCGTGCGCCGGGACGTCGCTCATCTCGGCGAACACTGTCTGATAGAAGCCGGGATCGCGGGCCCATGGCCGGAGCACTCGAAGGAAGAAATCGAGCCCGTTCATCTCGGCCTCGACAAAGCGATAGTCGCCGATCTCAGTCGCGCTCCAGCCGGTACGGTCGATGGCTTTCAGCCGCTGCTGGAACTCGGGGAGCCGAGCGGCCTTCGCGGACATCGCCGAGGCACCATAGTCCGGCCGGCCATCGGCGATCTTCGGATGGTTGAACGCGCGCCACTCCCTGAACAGCTCGACGAGCTGGGCGTGCCCGCTGACGGCCGTGGCAGGCGGGTTCGCGGGCGCTGGGGCCGCGTCGAGCCGCGCTCCAACCGTCATCAGCGAAGCGAGGGTAAGGGCGAAGCGCAGCATGGTTGCTCCTCAATGGGTTGCGGCTGGAAAGAGGAGGAAGGCTATATCAGGGAGCGCCTCGCGCAAGCCTGGCCGTTCCATCCGCCTCGCGATGCCCTAGTAGAGGCGAAATGAGACCAACGATCACCGCCTTCGAAGCCTCACCCGACCGCGGCCGGGGACTGGCGCGCGACATGCACGTCCGCTGGGCACTCGAAGAAGTGGGGCAGCCCCATGACGTCCGCCTCGTCTCGTTCTCGGCGATGAAGGAGCCGGCGCACAAGGCGCTTCAGCCGTTCGGACAGATCCCGACTTACGAGGAAGGCGACCTCGCCTTGTTCGAATCCGGCGCGATCGTTCTTCACATCGCCGAGCGTCATTCGGGTCTGCTCCCGGCCGAGGGGGATGCACGAGCCCGGGCGATCTCGTGGATGTTCGCGGCCGTCGCAACGATGGAGCCACCGATCGTCCAGCGCGAAGTGTCCGTCCTTCTGGAAAGCAACAAGCCGTGGCACGAGGAGCGCCTGCGGCTCGTCATGGACCGGATCCGCAACCGCCTCGACGATCTGTCCCCTCGCCTCGGCGAAGCCGATTGGCTCGATGGCGATTTCAGCGCCGGCGACTTGATGATGGTGGAAGTGCTTCGCCGACTGCGCAGCTCGGATGTCCTCGACGATTATCCCAATCTCGCGGCTTATGTGGATCGGGGCGAGGCCCGCCCGGCGTTCAGGCGCGCGTTCGACGCCCAGTTCGCCGTCTTCGAGGCGGCGTCGGGGGGCTGAGCTATTTGGCGGCGTAGGGCGTGAAGGAACCGAGCGCGCAATAGCGGCCAGGCGTCAGTGTCACCCGGCCGCCTTCGCGGACCATGTCACCGCTGCAGTAATAAGCGGCCAGCGTGTCCGGGATCACCGTCTGGCCCGGCTCATATTGGCAGTTGGCCGCCATGTGACTGACCCAGATCCTCTTGCCGTCGTCGAAGATGAGTGCATTCGGATCGGAATCGGATACCCGGAAGAGAACGCCGCGCGGTCCGGGCAGGCAGCGCTGGGTCTTCCCTTCCGTGCGACCTGCAAGTTCGGACATTTTCTGCGGAGGTGCCGCGACCGGCTCCGGTGCGGACCTCGAGCAGGAAACCGCCGAAAGAGCGATCAGCACCAATAGCCGCTGCTTCATGGGTCTTCCCTAATCCGTCCTGACGAGTTTTTAAAACTTGGTAGGACCGAAAGATGACAGTTCAGCTCGACAGCGCCTTGAGCTTTTCGCTGAGCGCATCGGCATCGGCGGCGGTTCGACAGGCCGCGAAAATCGTGTCGTCGCCGCAGATGGTGCCGGCGATCTCGGGAAGCGCGGTCTCGTCGAGGGCAACGCCGACGAGGTGCGCCGTGCCCGGCGGCGTCTTCAGAACGACGATCGTCGCCGCGACATCGATCGATCGAACCCAGTCGCGGATGACGGAAGCCAGCCGGGA
>DASSFK010000102.1:0-4735 GCA_035694565.1 Sphingomicrobium sp. | reverse complement strand
CGTCTCGGTGGACGGCGATGCGCCGGACGCCCAGTTCAGCGTGCTCGTCGACGAGGTCGCTCGTGGAAGGGTCAAGGCCGGACAGCGCTTCTCGCTCTTCGTCCCCGGCTACCGAACCTACAAGGTGCGCCTGGTTCCGATAGACGCGCCGGCGCTCAGCTACGACACGGCTTCGCGCGACGTGACCCTTTATCCGGGCAGCGTGAAGTCCCTCTCGTGGCGCGCCGAAACCACGTTTGCCGTGTTCGCCCAAGCCGTTTCGCCGAAAGGCTCGCCGATCGCCAACGCATTGGTCCAGACGGCGAAGTCCGTCTCCGAGACGGATGAGAACGGATATTTCCAGATCGACATGCGGAGGGATGACCAGATAACAATCGGCGCGACCGATGAGACGCCGTGCCGCGTCACTCTCGGCAAGGTGGTTGTGAAGAACGATTTCGCTTCGCTCGGGAAGGTGACGTGCCAGTGAGAAGAACCGGTTACGTCGGATCGCTGATTGCCGCTGGGCTGGTCCTGCTGCTTCCTTCCCCCGCACGTGCCGACCTGGTCCTCAGCGAGCTGGTGGTCGAGCTTCAGCCCAACAAGCACATGCGGGAGGATCTGGAAGTCTGGAACGACTCTCCCGAGCGCAGCTTCGTCGCGATCGAGCCCCGTGAAATCATCAACCCCGGCTCGCCGACGCAAAGCGTCCACCAGGATCCCAACCCCGAGAAGCTCGGTCTTCTCGTTGGCCCGTCGCGGATGATCCTCGAGCCCGGCCAACGAAAGCTTGTCAGGATTGCGAGCGTATCCAACAGTTCGGATCGCGAACATGTTTACCGGGTGACAGTGAAGCCGGTCGTTGGCGGAATCCAGTCCGATGACTCTGGTCTCAAGCTGCTCGTCGGCTACGATGTCCTCGTGCTCGTCCGGCCCGCGCAGCCGGTTGCCAGCGTCAGTGCCAACCGCAGCGGACGCAGCCTGACATTCAGCAATTCCGGCAACGTCAGCGTCGAGCTCGTGAACGGACGTCAATGCAAGGCCGACCAAGCGCAGTGCACCGAATTACCCGGCAAAAGGCTCTATCCTGGAGCCTCATGGTCGGTCGACCTCCAGTCGGATTCGCCGGCGGAATATAGTTTGAAATCCCCCGGCCGCACGGATCGGCGGAAATTCTAGCCGCGCGGTCAAAATTCCCAGTCGCGGTTCCGAACTCGGGCGGCCAGGCCGACTGGTCCGGCACCAGGAACTTGCCTGCGAGAGCCTGGCGCCCGGAACGGCAGTCCTAGGCCGCGCGGCGGGTTCCCCGGACATCCTGCGGGATCATGCAGCCGATTTCGGCAAGCCGCTCAGGGGGGAAAGGCTTGTGCAGCCAGAAGCCTTGGCCGGCGGCACAGCCGAGGTCCTTCAGGAGGATCAGCAGGTCTTCATTCTCGACATGCTCGGCAACGCTCATGACGCCGAGGATGTCGCAGAGCCCGATAACCGCCCTCAGCAGCCGCTTGCCGTCGGCGCTGTCCTGGGCGGCCGTAACCAGCGCGCCGTCGAGCTTGATCTGGTCGAACCGGAGCTCGCGCAGGTAGCCGATGGACGCGAATCCCGCGCCGAAATCGTCGAGAACGATCGTCACCCCCGCTTCCCGGAGCGCCGCCAGGTTGGAGCGCGCTGTTTCAAAGTCGGCGAGGAGCGCGGTCTCCGTCACCTCGACCTGAAGGCGGGTCGGGGGAAGCGACGCCGTCCCGAGGCCGTCGAGGATGACCCGGGCGGAGCCCGGAGTGCAAAGCTGGATCGCGCTGAGGTTGAATGAGAGGCAGACGGCCGGCGGCCACTGCCGCGCCTCCTCGAACGCCTTCTCCATCAGGCGATTGTTGATGTTGTCGATAAGGTTCAGCTGCTCGGCGATCGGGACGAACTCGGCCGGCGAAACGGGTCCCAGGTCCGGGGCCGTCCAGCGCGCGAGCGCCTCGAGGGCGATGATCCTGCCGCTATCGAGGTGGACGATCGGCTGGAAATTGAGCCGGAACTGGTCGGCGACCCCGGGCACCTGGAGCGCACGCTCGATCTGGAGCCGCCGTCGTCTCGGCGCTTCCATCCGGGATTCGAAGACGGCAACCCCGCCAGCGGTGCTGTCCTTGGCTTCGTAAAGCGCGAGGTCGGCATCGGCCATCACCCGGGACGGCGAGGCCCGTCCGCCGCGCTCCGTGAAGGCGAACCCGCAGCAGGCGGAGACGGCAAGGCTCCGCCCCCCGAACGCCATCTCCCGGTTGACCTCCCTGAGGATGTGCGCGCCGACGAACACCGCCTCTGCCGGAGTCTCGATCCCCGGAAGCAGGATCGCGAACTCGTCCCCTCCGAGCCTGGCGACGAGACCCCGCGACCCGATCGCCCGGAGAAGGCGCCCGGCGACCTCCTTGAGCAAGGCATCGCCGGCGCCATGGCCGAAGGTGTCGTTGACGGCCTTGAACCGGTCGAGATCGAGGATCGCGAGCGCAAACGGCCCCCAGCAGGAATCGCGCGCGACCTCTTCCTCCAGCGCGGCGACGAAAGCGCGACGGTTGGGAAGCCCGGTGAGAAAGTCGGTGGTTGCCGCGACCACCGCTTCCTGGTGGGCGTGCTCCGCAAGTTCGATCTGCCGGGAAATGACCGACCTCGAGCGGATAACGTCCGCCATGTGCCGGTTGTGACCATTGAGGAGGCGCATTGTGAGCCCGGCAACGACGATGAGCCCGAACGCCGCCCACTTGAACTGAGCATCGTCCGACAACATCGCCATCACGGCGAGGGGCACGATGATGAGAAGCAGCGGGACTCGACCAGCCGCCGGAATTGCCGTCAGACCGTAGGACACGCCGATCGCGGTGAGCCCGCCGAACAGCATGACGGCCATGTGCGCGGACTGGTTGGTGGCGCCCAAGAGGTAAACGCAGCGGAAGCAGACGGCGAGGCAGACCACGGCTGCGAACAGGACCGTCTGGATCATCCGTCTCACCATCAGGTGATGGGTGACCTTTACGCCCGGGACGAACCAGTTCCATAGCCGGATGAGCGCGCAGGTCGCGATGAAGGTCGGGAGGTTGAGGCCGACGGAAAGGGTCCCCGCCGTCGCAAGCTCCATCCCCGAAAGATTGACGAAGCCCAGCACGTAGACGATCGGGATCTGGCGACGGAGCGAACGGTAACGCTCCTCGATAAGCGCTCTCCCCGAGGCGGAGTGCGGGTCGGCGTCGATTAGCTTGAGCAGTTTGGAATATGGGGTTGGCATCAAGAGCACCCGGAAAAACGCATCCTCAAAGAGGGGGACGTAATCCCTCCTCCTAAGTCACGGAAATGCCAGAGGTTTGGGCAACAAAGTCTGAATCCTTGGACCGGAACGGAGGAAACGTGAGCCGCCCGCGGAAGAAAGGCCCAGGCCCCCCTCCTTCATCAGCCTGCGCCTTCCGGCCCGCCTGCCTTAAGGCCGGTAGACCTTCGAGGCGGCGAATAGCCGGTGGGTCAGGGCATCGAGACGGATGAGCTCCTCTCCGAACTCAAGGGTCATCTTGGGAGTCGCCGAAAGCTTTTCGCAAATCCTTGCGAGCTCAAGGGCCATCGAATCGAGGGTCTCGTTGCCGCGCTCGCCCGCACCGAACGGGGCCGGCGGCACGCCGCTTCGGATCGAAGCAATGGCCTCATCCACATTGCTCTGACCCGCGTCACTTTGCTTCCCCACCCATCGCGAAACGCTGAGGGCGCGTTCGAAGCGAACACCGCGCAAATTGCTGCTTGCCCAGGCGATCTCGCACCTCGCGGTGAGGCTTCCCCGTCGGAGCTCGGCACCGGTGCCCTTGCCCGGAAGGTCCTTGCCGTCGAGGAGCGCTCCCCGTTCCGAGAAGTTGCGCACCCGGACCGCCGACTGGCCGAGCTCCCAGTAAAGGGAAGCTCCGAGGAACACGTTCGAGCGCGCGGCTTCGCGAAGGTCGGAGCCGGACTCTGTGCCCTCGTTCAACTTCGCAATCCCGACCGGCCGCATACCTGTCCTATAACGGCCGCGCCCGCCAATGCTTTAGCCGCCCGCGGCATCTTTCGCTTGTGGGCCGCCGACTTCTGATTCGCCAGCAAGCCCCCAGGCTGCACCAAAGCCAAGGCAACTTGCCTCTTCGAACCACAATGAAGCGACCTTGGCCGACTTGCCTGCAACGGGCAGGATTTCGAATTTCACAGCCTTTCAGAACGGTTTACGCGCAGGCTCGACTGAAGCGCTCGGCCGCTCGCGAATGGCGTTGCTGCGCGCCGCCGGGACAAAAGCGGTCAAGCCGCTTGCCAAGGGAATCGCCGCGAACTACCCCCTCCAACGCTCGGTTGGTTTTCGTTTGGGACGCTGCTTCGCGGCGCCCTCTGTGGAATGACTGTGACCGCCCAGCTTAGCAAGATTCCCCCACCCGATATCGTCGCCCTGAGCGGCCGTGACCTCGAGGACGCCCGGCGCCTGCTGGGGCTGCTGTCGGGGGAAACCGGCGGAGGCCGACCGGAATCTTCCGGCGGACAAGGAGAGCTCGCGCGCGAAAGCCTCCTTCATCATGCACGCCGAATCCTCGCTGAGCGGCGGCAGCGAAGCGAACATTTTGGACGCGCCATGTTCGGCGAGCCCGCCTGGGAAATGCTGCTCCTGCTCTACATCGGGCTCGGGAGCATCCGGATGTCGGCCGGAGGGCTTGCCCATGCGGCCGGCTATTCGAAAGCGACGACGATGCGCTGGGTCGGCTATCTCGAGAAGGAG
>DASSFK010000101.1:0-7656 GCA_035694565.1 Sphingomicrobium sp. | reverse complement strand
AGCGGCCGGTCGACGACCGTCAGCAATTCTTTCGGAATGGCCTTCGTTGCAGGAAGCAGGCGAGTGCCCAGACCGGCGACCGGAAACACGGCCTTTCGAACTTTGTTGCTCATTGAGGTGTCGCCGGTCCTGCTTCGTTTGTCGAAGTGTCTTGTTGACTGCCGACCGGTGGAGGCGGCGCAGCTCCGCCGCCGGCCGGCGGCAGATCGAAAGGATCGGCCTGGCGCGGCTGGGATCGCTTGATGATCTCGTCGACACGCACCGGATCGGCATAGGTCGGAAGGGCAAGAAGCTGGTCGGCGGTCGGCGTCGTCTTCGCCATCAGCGGCTTGACCGGCAGCGGTTCGCCCTGTGCTGGCGAAAGCGGCGACGTCCGGCCGCAACCGCAAAGAGCGGTGATCGCCAGGAGGACGGCTGCGCGGCGGAACATGGCTCTTCGCCTAGCCGCTCGCGGACGCTTTCGCCAGACGCTCCGGCGGGTTGCAGGCACAGTGCGGCTTTCCTATTCGCGGGGGCCATGCGCTCCTTCAGACTTGCTGTCGCCCTCATCGCCTCGGGACTATCGCTAATGGCCTGCCAGAAGCAGGAGCCGGCAGCGGAGAATGCGACGGTCGAACCAGCAGGCCCGGTCAAAGGCATCACTCGAGATAATGCCGGCAAAGCCGCTCCCGATGTCGAGTTGCATGACGCGGCCGACCAGCCTTCGAGCCTCGCCGCCGCCAGGGGCAAGCCGGTCCTTGTCAACATCTGGGCCACTTGGTGCGCGCCCTGCGTCAAGGAGCTTCCGACGCTTCAGGCCATTGCGAAGAGAAAGGGCTCGCCGCGCATCATCGCGGTCTCGCAGGACATGGCCCCGAGAAGCTCCGTCGACGCTTTCCTCAAGCAGCATCGGCTGGGTGATCTCGAAGTTTGGCAGGACCCGAAGATGGAACTTTCTTCAGGCGCTGGCGCGGAAGTCCTTCCAACGACGATCCTCTATGATTCGGAAGGCCGCGAAGTGTGGCGCTACGTCGGCGATCTCGACTGGACCGGCGAGGAGGCGGCTAAGCTGCTTGCCGACGCGCAGCCGGGGCAAAAACGCTAAGCAGCCTTCCATCGATCGCGGCGAGGCCGAGCGCGATCAAGCCAAGGCCGGCGAAGTCGCGGGCCTCGATGATCTCGCCGAGCAACAGCGCTCCGAGCAGGATCGCCACCGGGGGAACCAGAAGGGTGACCAGCAGCGCATTGGTGGCGCCCGAGGAATCGATCAGTCGGAAGTAGAGGATGTAGGCAAAAGCGCTGCACACCACCGCCAAGACGATGATCGCTCCGAGCGCGCTGAGCGGCGGAAATGCCTGCTCCCACGGCCGGTCGAACAGGAGCGCGACCGGGAGCATCACGAGTGCGGCGGCGGTCAGCTGGCCGGTGGTCACCGAGAGCGGCGAAACACCCTGCCGCTTGAACCGGCGCGCCCATACGCCCGCCAAGGCGTAGAGAAGGGCGGCGGTCACGCAGGCGAGCTGCGCAACCACGTTATTGCCGATCGAGCCGAGCAGGTCGGGGCCGATCATCAAGGCGACACCGCCGAAGCCGAGGAGGACGCCCGCGACCTTGCGCGGGGTCATGCGCTCATCGCTGGTGAAGACGTGCGCCACGATGACGCCCCAGATCGGAGTGGTCGCGTTGAGGATTGACGCGAGACCACTTGCGATGTGGGTCTGTCCCCAGCCGAACAGGATGAACGGGATCACATTGTTGAGAAGGGCGAGCAGAAGCATCGACCCCCAGACCGAGCGCGGGAGGCCGGCCGGCTCTTTCCGCCAGGCGAGATAGGCCCAGAGGGCCGCCGCGGCGATCGTTACCCGCAACCAGACGTAGGTGAGCGGCGGCACGGCATGCACGGCCACGTGGATGCAGAAGAAAGCGCTTCCCCAGATCACTGCGAGCGCGATCAGGGTCGCCCAGTCGGAACGGTTCATGACGCTACGGATCATCGCATGCGTATGAGGAACTGCCTCCGCGCCTGCTTCCCGAAGCTTGCTGTCAAAGCATTCCTGGCTTAGCTTGGTCATGTCGCGAATCTGACGGAGATGCCCTGGCGCGGCCAACAAAAGGCCGGCTTCGGCTCATAAGCTCAGCTTATCAGTCGCGGAGAAGCTCGTTGATGCTGGTCTTGGATCTCGTGCGCTCGTCGACGCGCTTTACGATGACCGCGCAGGCGAGCGAGGGACCGCCGTCCTTGGCGGGAAGCGTTCCGGGAACGACAACCGAATAGGCAGGAACCTTTCCGTAAAAGACCTCGCCGGTGGCGCGGTCGACGATCTTGGTCGATGCCCCGATGAAAACGCCCATCGACAGGACCGCGCCCTGCTCGACGATGACGCCTTCAGCGACTTCTGAGCGAGCGCCGATGAAACAATCGTCCTCGATGATCACCGGGCCCGCCTGCAGGGGCTCGAGCACTCCGCCGATGCCTGCTCCGCCCGAGATATGAACGTTGCGGCCGATCTGCGCGCAGCTTCCGACCGTCGCCCAGGTGTCGACCATAGCGCCCTCGCCGACACGTGCTCCGATGTTGACGAAGCTCGGCATCAGCACCGCGCCCGGAGCAATGTAGGCACCGCGGCGGACGATGCAGCCGGGAACCGCGCGGAACGCCGCGGCTTCGAATTCCCGGTCGCCCCAGGCAACGAACTTCGAGGGGATCTTGTCCCACCAATTGGCTCCGCCCGGACCGCCTGGGATATGTTCCATCGGGTTGAGCCGGAAGGAGAGCAAAACCGCCTTCTTCAGCCACTGGTTGACGACCCATTCGCCGCCGGCCTTCTCGGCGATCCGGGCCTCGCCGCGGTCGAGCGAGGCGATTGCCTTGTCGACTGCCTGCCGAACCTCGCCCTTCGTGTCCGGGCCGATCGCACTACGGTCTTCCCAAGCTTCGTCGATTGTCTGCTGCAGGCTGTCGCTCATCGATCGTCCTTCAAAATCGCTTCGAGCCATTCGCTCACGTCACAGATGCGATGGTCGATGAAGCTTTCTTCCGCTCCGTGGCTGCCTCGCTCGGACCCATTGTCCACCCACACTGTCGTCATTCCGAGCGTCTTCGCGGGCTTCAGGTTCTGCGCCATGTCGTCGACGAGGAGCGCGTGCCTGGGGTCGATGCCGAAGCGATCGCACAACAATTCATAGCCATGCGGGTCGGGCTTCGGCTTGTAGCTGCTGGCGTGGATGTCGTGCAGATCCTCGAAATGGTCGTGCACTCCGATCGCCTCGAGCACCCGGCGTGCGTAAGTCTCATCGCCGTTGGTGAAGACGAAACGGCGGCCGGGAAGCTTCTCAAGCGCCGCCGAGAGGCGCTCATTTCGCCGGACCCGGTCGAGCGGAATGTCGTGAACGTCGGCCAGGAACTCGTGAGGGTCGATCTCATGGTTCCGCATCAATCCAGCAAGGGTGGTCCCATGGTTATGGAAATGGTCTTTCTGGACCCGGTGCGCTTCGTCGAAATCGCAGTCGAGGAGCCGCTGAATGTAAGCGGTCATCCGCTCGTCGATGAGCGCGAACAGACCGGTCGAGGCGGGATACAGGCAATTGTCGAGATCGAAGATCCAGTCTCGAACATGGCTGAATTCAGGGGCGACGCTCGCGGGCATGGCGAGCGCCTAGCCCCTTTAGCCTCATCCGCAAACGGCTAGGTGATCCGACGCCTGAACTTCGGCGTCAGCATTCCGACGCTCGCCCGATAGTCGTCGTAATCGCGTCCGAACAGGCCTCTCAGGTCGCGCTCCTCGTAGCGGATGGCGATCAGGATGTAGACCGACATTCCGAACGCGAAGAGCAGATGTCCGGCCGTCATCACCGGCGTCGACCAGAAGGCGAGGAAGAAGCCGGCGTAAAGCGGATGCGCGATCCAGCGGTAGAAGAAGGGAGCTCGCAACTTGGGCGATTGAGTCTGACGGCGGCGCATGTGGAACCAGGCCTGTTGAAGCCCGAACAGCTCGAAATGGTTGATGAGGAAGGTGCTCAGAAGAACCACCAGCCAGCCGATCGCGAAGACGATCCAGAACGGAGTTTCCAGACCGGTCATGGAGGCGTCCCAAATCACGTTCGGGATGGGTCGCCAGAACATGAAGAGGACGATCAAGGCTCCGCTCGCGCCCAGAACGTAGATGCTGCGCTCGAGATATTCCGGCACGATGCGGGTCCAGGCTCGCTTGAAGCCTTGCCGGGCCATGACGCTGTGCTGCACTCCGAAAAGCGCGATCAGCGCCAGATCGACGACGACAGCGAGTCCAGCAGGCGCGTCCGGCCCGCGGTCTATGGTCAGTCCGGCGATTGGGAAGTTCCCGACGAAGGCGATCAGATAGAGGAAGGTCGCGAAGAAAATCGCGTAAGCGACGATCGAAAATAGAAGCGATGCTACGCGTGACATGCCGATCTCCCGTTCGGCTGTGGCTCGGTCACCTTTACCACGAGATCGGCGCCAGTCCTACGGTTTGGGCGGGCGAACCTCGCGAACTTCACGGTACAACACCGGCACCGCGCAGCCGTTCACGACTCGATAGACGGCAGCATAGGTCTGGGCGTCGGGAAGCTCGGTCAGCTTCTGGGGCTTGCTCGGGTCACCGCGAAGGACAGATGGTTTTCCAGCCAGCTGAGTCGTCGCATTGGCACATTTGTCCTTGCCGGCCGCGCTTTGCCCTGCAGGCGGCGGGGTTACGACGTGAGTCGAGCCGGCCATCGCGAGTAGAACGATGAACTGGTTCATGACGCCCTCCTTCGATTAGGAAGGGATAGCGCTACCGGCTCAAACCGTGAAGCTCTCGCCGCAGCCGCAGCTTCCCTTGGCGTTCGGATTGTCGAACACGAAGCCCGCGGCGAAATCGTCCTCGCGCCAGTCCATGACCGAGCCGATCAGGTAGAGCACCGATGCGCCATCCACGTAGAAGGTGCCGCCCGGAGTCTCGATCTTCTCGTCCATCGGGTTCGCTTCGGTCACATAGTCGACCGAATAGGCAAGGCCTGAGCAGCCGCGGCGAGGCGTCGACAGCTTTACTCCGATTGCACCCTCGGGGGCGCGGCTCATCAACTCGGCAATGCGTGCCTCCGCTCCGGACGTGAGGATGATCGCCGCCGGACGAGCGCGGACCTTCGTTTCCCTGTTCATAGCATTCCCAGTTCCAGCCGCGCTTCGTCGGTCATCTTCGACGGATCCCACGGCGGATCCCAAACCAGCTTTACTTCGGCATCGCGGATTCCCGGAACCGAGAGGACTCGAAGCTCGACCTCGTTCGGAAGCGTTTCCGCAACCGGGCAGTGCGGCGTCGTCAGGGTCATCGTCACCACGGCATCGCCGTCCTCGTTGACGTCGATGTCGTAGATCAGGCCGAGCTCGTAGATGTCGACTGGGATCTCCGGGTCGTAGACCGACTTCAAAGCGTCGATGACCGAGCTTTTCAGGTCCTCGTTGGAGACCGCTTCATCCTTCGGTTTCGTCTCGCCCGACAAGAAGCCGGCGAGATAGTCGCGCTTACGCTCGAATTCGGGAGTCACACGGGCGCGCGGCGGTGTGCTCACCGCTTCCACTTCCTCCGTCTCGATCTTGCGTTCCTCGTTCATCCCAAAGTCTCAGCCAAAAATCCGTTTCACCTGTTCGATCCCGCGCACGAGGGCCTCGATGTCCGAGCTATCGCTGTGCGCCGCGAAGCTCGCCCGCGCCGTCGCCGGAACGCCGAGCACGTCCATCAACGGCTGAGCGCAATGGTGCCCGGCGCGGACCGCGACGCCCGCGTCGTCCAATATGGTGGCAGTATCGTGTGGATGCACGCCGTCGACATTGAAGCTGACGATCCCGGCGCTGTCCTCCGGACCATAAAGCGTCACGCCGTCGATGCTGGAAAGCGCCCCCCGGCACTCCGCGACCAGCGCGCACTCGTGCGCATGGATGGCGTCGAGGGTCAGAGCCTTTGCCCAGCTGATCGCCGCATTCAGGCCGACGGCGCCGACGATGTGCGGGGTGCCGGCCTCGAAGCGCATGGGAGCGTCGAGATACGTCGTCTTCTCGAAGGTCACACGGTCGATCATCGAACCGCCGCCCTGCCACGGTGGCAGCGAGTTCAGCAGGTCGTACCGGCCCCAAAGGCAGCCGATACCGGTTGGTCCGTAGAGTTTGTGGCCCGAAAAGGCGTAGAAGTCGGCGCCGATAGCGGCGACGTCGACCGGAAGCCGAGGGACCGCCTGGCATCCGTCGAGCAGGAGAAGCGCTCCTTTCGAATGCGCGATCGCGGCCGCCCGCCTCGAGTCCAGGATGGAACCGAGCACGTTGGAGACGTGCGCGAAGGCGACAATGCGATGCTCTTTAGTAATCATCGCCTCGGCAACGTCGAGATCAATTCTGCCGTCGACCGTCAGTGGAACAGCATCGACCTCGTAACCGGCGAGCTGCCACGGCACGATGTTGCTGTGATGCTCGAGGCTCGAGAGGAGAACGCGGCCGCGACCTTCCTTAGGAAGCGAGCGGGCAACCAGGTTGATCGCCTCCGTCGCACCGCGCGTGAAAACGACCTCGCCCGGCTTCCCGCCGATGAGGTCCGAAGCCGCCGCCCGGGCTGCCTCGTAGCTGGCCGTCATCGCTGCCGAGCGCTCGTAGACGCCGCGATGCACGGTCGCGTAGTCGTGAGCGTAGGCTTTGACGATCGCGTCGATCACCGCCTGTGGCTTCTGGGCCGTCGCCGCGCTGTCGAGATAGTGCCAGTTCTCGATCGCCGGGAACTGCGACCGGACGTCGAGGGCGCTGTTCGGCGTGAGGCGGACGGGAGCAGTCACTTCGCTGCTCTCCGCAGGGCGGCCCGAGCGGCCTCGCCGATCGAATTGCGCTGAGCGTCGTCCGAAATCTCGTCCCAAAGGCCCATGACGAAGCCTTCGAGCAGCAGCGCCCGGGCGCTCACCGGATCGAGCCCACGGCTCATTGCATAGAACATCTGCATTGGATCAAGCTCGCCGACACTGGCTCCGTGAGCGCATTTCACATCGTCGGCGTAGATTTCGAGCTCGGGCTTGCAATTCGCCGTCGCGCCCCGGTCGAGCAGCATGGCCTTGACCGATTGCTCGCCGTCCGTCTGCTGGGCCCCGCGCGCGACCTCGACCTTGCCGAGGTAGGAGCCGACGGCCCGGTCGCCGAGAACCGAGCGAATGGTCTGCCTGGACCGGCCCCGCTCGCCATTGTGGTTAACTTTTGTAACTACTTCGTTAGTTGAATTGCCGCTGCCGATATTGGCGGCGTACAATTCAAAATCCGAGTCGGCTTCGAGGCTAACGTCGAGCTCGATCCGTCCGTAGACTGCGGCGCTATTGAGGACGAAGATCCGCCCCTTCGCGCCCTCGCCCAGAGCCAGGGTAACGCGCTTCGCCTGCACGTCGCCGGTCGGGAGCCACACCTCTTCCAGGGTCTCGCCTGCAGCGACGGTCAGCGTAACCGGCTCGGCAAACTGGTCCCAGACGGGCTTCAGCGCGTCGAGGTCGGCGTAGCGCCATTCTTCCTGCTTGCGGGTGGGGAAGGGGGCGGTCATGCGCGCCTCTTCATCAGTCGGCGCAGCTTCTTGTCGCGCCGCTTCTGTCGTTCCGGAGCCATCAGCCCGTAGAGAGCATCGAGAGCAAAGCCGGCGGCGAACAGTATCGCGACCA
>DASSFK010000100.1:0-9507 GCA_035694565.1 Sphingomicrobium sp. | reverse complement strand
GGTCACGGGCTCCGGCACGATCAACGGCCGCCTGGTCTACGTCTTCGCGCAGGACTTCACGGTCTTCGGCGGCTCGCTGTCCGAGCGCCACGCCCAGAAGATTTGCAAGATCATGGACATGGCGATGAAGGTCGGCGCACCCGTGATCGGCCTCAACGACAGCGGCGGTGCCCGAATCCAGGAAGGCGTCGCCTCCCTCGCCGGCTATGCCGAAGTCTTCCAGCGCAACGTGCTCGCCTCGGGCGTCGTCCCGCAGATCAGCCTGATCATGGGCCCATGCGCCGGCGGCGCCGTCTATTCGCCGGCGATGACCGACTTCATCTTCATGGTGAAGGACAGCAGCTATATGTTCGTCACCGGCCCGGACGTGGTGAAGACGGTCACCAACGAGGTCGTGACCCAGGAAGAGCTGGGCGGAGCAATCACCCACACAACCAAGTCGGGGGTGGCCGACGTTGCGTTCGAGAACGATATCGACGCCTTGCTCGCGACCCGTGAATTCTTCGACTTTCTGCCGCTATCGAATCGGCACGATCTGCCCGAGCGGCCGACCAGCGATGCCGGCGACCGCATCGACGAGAGCCTCGACACGCTGATCCCGCCGAGCGCGAACCAGCCGTACGACATGCATGAGTTGATCCGGAAAGTCGCCGACGAGGGCGAATTCTTCGAGCTCCAGCCGGGCCATGCGGCAAACATCATCACTGGCTTCTGCCGCATCGAGGGCCGCACGGTCGGCGTCGTCGCCAACCAGCCGATGGTCCTCGCCGGCGTGCTCGATATCGCCAGCTCGAAGAAGGGCGCGCGCTTCGTCCGTTTCTGCGACGCGTTCGAAATTCCGATCCTGACCTTCGTCGACGTGCCGGGCTTCCTCCCCGGTGTCGCGCAAGAGCATAACGGAATCATCAAGAACGGCGCCAAGCTGCTGTTCGCCTATGCCGAGGCGACCGTCCCGAAGATCACCGTCATCACCCGCAAAGCCTATGGCGGGGCGTACGACGTTATGGCGTCCAAGCATCTTCGCGGCGACTTGAACTATGCCTGGCCAACTGCCGAGATCGCCGTGATGGGCGCCAAGGGGGCGGTCGAGATCATCTTCCGCAAGGACATCGGCGACGCTCATAAGATCGCCGAACGCACCCGCGAATATGAAGAGCGCTTCGCCAACCCCTTCGTCGCCGCGAGCAAGGGCTTCATCGACGAAGTGATCATGCCGCACTCTACGCGGCGGCGGGTGGCGCTGGGTCTACGCAAGCTCAGGAACAAGCAGCTCGAGAACCCGTGGAAGAAGCACGACAACATTCCGCTCTAAGCCCGGAGTAGCTGGCCGAGGAATTTGAATAAAAATGAGCACCTACACCGCGACGATCCGATGGACCCGCAAGGACGGCGGCGACTTCGCCAAGGGCCAATATAGCCGCGCGCACGAATGGATCTTCGACGGTGGCATCACCGTCCCCGCCTCTCCCAGCCCGCACGTCGTTCCCGCGCCCTGGTCAAACCTCAACGCGGTCGATCCGGAAGAGGCCTTCGTCGCCTCGCTCTCGTCCTGCCACATGCTCTTCTTCATCGACTTCGCGCGGCGGGCGGGTTTCGTCCTCGACGGTTATATTGATGAAGCGGAAGGCATTTTGGACAAACGCGACGACGGAAAGATGGCTATGACCCGCGTCACGCTCCGTCCGCGCGTCCAATGGGGTGGGGAGACGCCGCCGGACGGAGCAACCCTCGCCGACCTCCACCATCGCGCGCATGAGGCCTGCTTCATCGCCAACTCGGTGAACACGGAAGTGACGGTGCAATCATGAACCTCGGCCGCCTCAACCACGTCGGCGTCGCCACTCCCTCGATCGAGCAAAGCCTCGAGCTTTACCGCACCATGTTCAACGCCGAGCCTCATGGACCCGCGTTCGACCTGCCCGCCCAAGGCGTCCGCGTGTGTTTCGTCGATACGCCGAATTCACAGATCGAATTGATCGAGCCTCTGGGCGAGCATTCGCCCATCGTGAAGTTTCTCGACAAGAACCCGCTCGGAGGCCAGCACCACCTGTGCTTCGAAGTCCCGGACATCCACGCCGCAAAGGCCGAGTTCGAAGGCAAGGGCGCCCGGATCCTCGGCGAGCCCCGCATCGGCGCGCATGGAACCTTGGTCTTCTTCGTCCACCCGAAGGACATGGGCGGCGTTCTGACCGAGATCATGGAGACTCCAAAATCGGCGCATTGATGCGCGCGCTGGCCTTCCTCTTCGCGGCATTGCTTGCTGCGGCGGCTGCGCCCGCGGCCGCTCGGATGCCCGCAATCGTGCAGCAGGTGACGCCGAAGGCCTTCGCCTACGTCCCGGCGGAAATGACCGGCCCCGCCCCGCTCATCGTCCTGCTTCACGGCGCCGGCGGCGACGCTCGCAACTTCCTCGACCAGTTCAGGCGTGAGGCGGATGCGAGAGGCGTCATCCTGATTTCGGTCCAGTCGAGCGGCCGCACCTGGGCCCAGCGCAAGCCGAAAGACGGTGAGGCCGATGTTGCCAATATCAAGGCGGCCATCACCGGATTGTTGGCAAGGTTCCCATTCGAGCCAGGCCATACGACGGTCATGGGCTTCTCCGACGGCGCGAGCTACGCGCTCTCCGTCGGAATGGCCTACCCTGACCTGTTTCGAACCATCGTTGCTTTCTCTCCCGGCTACGCGTTCGCGCCATCGGATCTGGATACGGAGCAGCGCATATTTATCGCCCACAGTCGCCGCGACCCAATCCTGCCGGCCGGGAACACTCGGCAGATGGTGAAGGGCCTTGAGGGTGCGGGCTTCGCGCCCGAGGTTCACTGGTTCAACGGCGGCCACGAAATCGATCCCGAGCTGAAGAAAGCCGCCTTCGACTTCGCACTCGCGCAATAAGAATTCCTGTAGCAGCCTAAAAAGGGGGAAGTATGGACTGGGCCTTGTGGGCCGGCTTCGTCGTCGCGTCGCTCATTGTCGGCCTGATCCCAGGTCCGGGGGTGACCAGTATCGTCGGCTATGCGCTGACCGCGGGCCTGAGAACTGCGCTTGGATCCGTTTTCGGAGCGACTGCTGGCAACGCCGTCGCCATGACCTTTTCTCTCATCGGGGTTGGCGTACTGATCGAACAGTTCCCCGCTGCCTTCTCGATCCTGAAATGGATCGGAGCGGCCTATCTGGTCGCCATCGGCGTCTACGGCATCGTCACCGCGCGCTCGGTTGATGAAGATGGTTCGGTCGCGAAAACGATACGTCCTTCGACGGCGTTCTGGGGCACTTTCGCCCTGACCGCCGTGAACCCCAAGACGATCATCTTCTTCATCGCCTTCACGCCCCAGTTCATGTCGCCGAACCTCGATTATTGGACCCAGGCGGGCATCCTGCTGCTCACCTTCTGCGTAGTGGTGACACTGAGCGATGGCTTCTACGCGGTCGCGGCAAGCTGGGTCGCGGGCTACCTCAAGGGCCCGAAAGTCCATCTCTGGTCACAGCGGGTCGGCGGCGCCGTGCTCGCACTGGCCGGCGTCGCAATGGCAACAATGAACACCTGAGGTTGACCAGTCGCGACCCGTCCCGTAACGGGCAGTCCGCTTCGCAAGAGGCCCCATCGTCTAGCGGTCTAGGACGTCGCCCTTTCACGGCGAAAACACGGGTTCGAGTCCCGTTGGGGTCACCATAGTCAAGTCCTAAGCACTTAATTTTGCTAGTCGTTTTTGCTTTGGCTCAGATCGCTAGCCGATCATCCGGTGGGCTTGGTCCTAGCCTCCACAATGCGCATGACGTCCGTGCTGCGCTGGTCGCAATCGAAATAAGCCCAGTCATAGGACGGCGCACCGGAAACTTCCTTGAGCATTCCTGCCCCCTTGGCGACCTCGTACGCCGCGGAATCCCGCAAGCGGATGTAGCTGTTGCAGGCCTGGAGCGCGCCGTCATGAGCTACCATTCCCTGAAGGCTGCCGGACGTTTGGAGCATATCGACGAACAGCCGGGTCTTTTCCTTGTAGCTCAAATAGTCTTTCGAAAAGTCCGGCGAGAAATAGGGCCTGTACAGCCCGAACAGGTCATCGCACTCCCGGAACAGTTTCGACACTTCGTCCATGTTCCCCTTTAGCGCGAGAATGTCATCGATGGCCCTATCGATCTGGGCGAGCTTCGGCGCGAGCTTCTCCCAAAACTCGATCCTTTTCTCTCCAAGCTGCGACGTCTTCGCGAGCTCGAGCTGCTGCACCCTAACCGCCTCTTCTCGCCGGAATGCTTCGTCGCGAAGGTCTTTCTCGCGCGCCAGGGCGGCATCCTGCAACTCGTGCTGGAGCTTCGCGGACTCCGCGCGAATGCGATCCTCACGGTCGATGCGGTCCGCTTCCGCTTGACTCTGCCTAGCGGCATTCTCACGCTTTTCCTGCGCCAGCGCGCTCTGGGCCGTTTCAGCGAGTTTCCGGTCATCGGAGCGCTGCCGATTGGATACGGTCATCCCCAGGAAGAATAGGGCGAGTGGCGTCGCCAGCGTCATCACGACCTTGGCAAACTCAAGGGAATTCCACGGTGATCGATTGGTCTCGTGCTGAGGGCCGGCCGGTCCTATGGATGTCGTCTGGCTGCTGCGCATCGAATCCCCCTCGTCGAAGGACAGATCCGGCACCCAACGATTGTAGCCTTTTTTGCTTGCTACCGTAGCCCCTTCGTAATTGGAGCTGGCGTCCGCAATGATTGTTCGGCGAGACGAGCGCTGACGCCGTCAGCGCTATTCGGCAAGTTCATAGGCGCAGCCATGAACCTTGTTGTATGCCCCCGCGGCGCGATGGTTCACGATCTTTACTTGACGCGGCAATCCACGCGTAACCGACTTGAGCGAGATCGCCTGGCGGATGTGCCCTTTGATGTGGGCATAGAGCGGCACCAACCAATCTCGATAATTTCAATTATCTCAATATGTTGAGACGATTTGAGATGTGCTGGCACACACCTCAGCTAGCCGTGGGGTCCGCAGTGGTTCCTCGCATTCGGTTATGGCGCGGCGAGGCCGAACTGCTCAAACGTGAAATCAAATCTCTCTCGAGATTCACCCGCCGCAAAAGCGGTCAGTTTCTTGTCTCGGAACCGAAAGTGCCAGGATCTTTCCGGAAACGGAACCGGCCGCTGGAATGCGCCTGAATCGAGCAATGCGACATTGGCGCCCGAAGCCGGATCGCGAGCGGACTCATAGCGGATCAACTGCGCGTCTAACGCGCGTGCCGCGGTCGCGAACCGCTGACATGGCTCATAGTCCCGATCTTGTGTCCACAATGACCGGCCACGATTGAGTGGCGCGTCCGTAAGATCGAGAGCGCGTTCAACCGCGATCGGAATGCTGAACCCAAATCGCTCGATAGTTGTGGATGGAAGTTCGACGCCCGGCGACGCCGCGAAGAACCGCATTGCGTAATAAGCAGCTTCCGCGACTGCCGCGGGTTTGGTCTCCGAGGCATAGAATATACCCGGGCGCTCATTCGCTCGTCTGAACCTGGTCGCCTTCCAATAGCCGTATCGAAAGGGCGTGCCGAGGAGATGATGCAGTGACGCTGCGGCCGCTGGCATCGTCGGTTTGACCTCCTCGACCAGACGCTCAAGCACATCTTGCTCTGCCGGGCCGTCCGTCAATCGGTCAGTGGAAATCTTGTACTGCTCTTCAACAATGCGGAGCACCCGGCGAGAGTAGCTCCGAAAGTCGTCAGCAACTGCAGTGGGCTCAGATGCGTGCTCGGAAGTCGTCGACATAGTTTGACACTTCCGCGAGGCCCTTAACGGTTTTGATCAGTTCGATAGGACGTCCACCCAAATCCTTGTTCTCAGTACGCAGCCAGGACACCGCTGATTTGTCATCGCTTCCGGTGAGAGCGTCCAAAGACCTGAAGAGCCGAACAAAGTATTGACCCAACTCGAAGGGCTTGGTCCCCCGGAGCAGCTTCTTCTGACCCGAACGCAGCCTGGACGCGGTCGGACTGGAGACTCCAATGATTGTACCAAGAGTTGCGTTTGTGAGATCCCAGAGATCCGCGGCACGCGAAACGGCTATCGTGAGGACGCGCTCATCCTCCGGGATCACGGCAACTTTTTCGATTTGCGCGGCCTGGCTCATGTCGTTCTCTAGAACATTTTAGTATCATAACGTTCTCAGGAACGCAAGGTTCAACGCAATCGTCCCGTTGGGGTCATTCGTTCGCTGGTCAGCTGGAAGCGTCTCCCACAACCTCCGGCTTTGCGGCCGAGTCAGCGAACAGAACGCGGTAGAGCAGACCGCCGATCAATCCGCCGATGAGGGGCGCCAGCCAGAATAGCCAGAGCTGCCGGATGGCGAGCCCCCCGACGATAAGCGCCGGACCAGTGCTTCGGGCCGGGTTTACCGATGTGTTGGTGACGGGAATGCTGATCAGGTGGATGAGGGTCAGCGCGAGACCGATGGCGATCGGCGCAAAGCCCTTCGGAGCGCGATCGTCCGTCGATCCGAGTATCACGACGAGGAAACCCGCGGTCAGGACGACCTCAATCAGGAAGCAGGCCGCCAGTCCATATCCTGCGGGCGAGCCCGGGCCGTAGCCGTTCTGCGCAAGCCCATTGGTCGCCAGGTCGAACACCGGTGAACCCGACGCGATCGTGAGCAGGAGGAACGCGGCAACGATCGCTCCGATGACCTGGGCAATGACGTAAGGAATGATGTCGCCCGCCGGGAAGCGCCCGCCGGCCCAGAGCCCGAAGGTGACCGCCGGGTTTAAGTGGCAACCGGAGATGTGCCCCAGGGAATAGGCCATTGTCAGGACGGTCAGGCCGAACGCAAGCGAAACGCCGAGCAGGCCGATTCCCACATCGGCGATCGACGCAGCGATCACTGCGCTGCCGCAACCTCCGAAAACGAGCCAGAAAGTTCCGATGGCTTCCGCTGTCGCGCGACGGGCAATCTGCATGGAACACCTCCGCTTCGATGCCTAACCGGGGCTGAAAACGGCAATAATTGGGGTAATTCCCTAGCTTTTGCGAAGGCGCTCCGAATGCCAGCGCAAATGGTCCGCCATGAATGTCGAGACGAAGTAATAGCTGTGGTCGTAGCCCTCGCAGAGGCGCAACCGGAGCGGGATGTCCGCACCTTCGCAGGCCGCACGCAACAGATCAGGCTTGAGCTCGGTTTCGAGAAACGGGTCGGCGGTTCCGACGTCGACGAGCAGCTCGTCGAGGAGAGCACCATCTTCGATGAGAGCGACCGCGTCATGCCTGCGCCACGTCGACCGGTCGTCGCCGAGGTAGCCCCCGAGCGCTTTCTCTCCCCAAGGCACCTGAGCCGGCGCGACGATCGGCGCGAAAGCCGAAACGCTGCGAAACCGGCCGGGATGGCGGAGAGCCACTGTGAGCGCGCCATGCCCGCCCATCGAATGGCCGGTGATCCCCTGCCTGTCCATGTCCACCGGGAATTCCGCCATCACCAGCTCCGGCAGCTCCCGGGTGACGTAGGTCCACATCCGGTAGTTTCGCGAATAGGGCTCCTCCGTCGCATCGACGTAAAAACCGGCGCCCAGTCCGAAATCGTAGGCGCCCGCCGGATCATCCGGAACATCTTCGCCGCGCGGGCTGGTGTCCGGAGCAACGAAGGCGAGGCCGAGCTCGGCGCAAGCGGCGCGATATTCGCCCTTGTCCGTCACGTTCGCGTGCGTGCAGGTCAGGCCCGACAGGTACCAGACAACCGGCACTTTCTCGCCGCCCCTGGCCTGGGGCGGAAGGAAGATCGAGAAGGTCATATCCGTGCCGGTGGCGACGGATGAATGCTTCACCACGAGCTGCCGCCCGCCATGCGCCTTGGTCTCGCTGACGATTTCCACGCTCACTGGTCGGCCGGGATCCGGTAGAAGCCGCAGAGCTTGTTGCCGTCGGGATCGCGCAAATAGGCGAGGTACATCTTGCCGAAACCGCCTTCGCGGAGGCCGGGCGGGTCCTCGCAGGAGGTTCCGCCGTTCGCCATTCCCGCGGCATGCCAGGCGTCGACCTGCTCGGCGCTCTCGGCCTTGAAGCCGATGGTCGAGCCGTTGCCGTGGCTGCAACACTCGCCGTTGAGCGGCGGCCCTATGCCAAGCGAGCCTTCGCGGGTCATCCACCAGTCGGACTTTCCGAAGTCCTGCGCCGGCCTGATCCCGAGCGCACCGAGCGTCGCATCGTAGAATTTCTTCGACCGTTCGCGGTCGCTGCATCCGAGCATCACATGGCTGAACATCATTACTCTCCCTAGATTTCGATCGCTTTTGTGGCCGTGGCCTCGTCGCCCGTGTTGGGCATGTCCCGTGGGTCAATCAGCAGCAGCTTGGTCTCGCCGCGGGAAACCGGCCGATGCTCGGTGCCGCGCGGAACGACGAACAGCTCGCCGGGCCGCAAGTGCACCGTCCGGTCGCGAAGCTCGATGTCGAGCGCGCCTTCGATCACCAGGAACAGCTCATCGGTTTCATCGTGCTGGTGCCAGATGAATTCGCCCTCAACCTTCACCAGGCGAACCTCATTGTCATTGTAGCGCGCGACGATCCGCGGCGCCCAATGATCGGAGAAGCTCGCCAGCTTCTCGGCGAGGTTCACCTTGTCGGCCATCAGTAGACGACCACGCTCCGGATGCTTGTTCCCGCGTGCATCAGGTCGAAGCCCTTGTTGATGTCTTCGAGGCTGAGCACGTGCGTGATCATCGGGTCGATCGAGATCTTGCCGTCCATGTACCAGTCGACGATCTTCGGGACGTCGGTGCGACCCTTGGCTCCGCCGAACGCCGTGCCGCGCCAGTTGCGGCCGGTGACGAGCTGGAACGGGCGGGTGGCGATTTCCTTGCCGGCTTCGGCGACACCGATGATGATGCTGGTGCCCCAGCCACGATGGCAGCATTCCAGCGCGGTGCGCATCACTTCGGTGTTGCCGGTCGCATCGAACGTGTAGTCCGCGCCGCCGTCGGTCATCTCGACGATCTTCGCGACGATGTCCTCGCGGCTCATGCCCTTGGTATTGAGAAAGTCGGTCATGCCGAACTTGCGACCCCATTCCTCGCGGTCCGGGTTGATGTCGACCCCGACGATCTTGTTCGCGCCGACGAGCTTCGCGCCCTGAATCACGTTGAGGCCGATCCCGCCGAGGCCGAACACGACCACGTTCGCGCCCGGTTCGACCTTGGCGGTATTCACCACCGCGCCGACGCCGGTGGTGACTCCGCAGCCGATGTAGCAGCTGGTCTTGAACGGGGCGTCCTCGCGGATCTTCGCGACCGCGATCTCGGGCAGCACGGTGAAGTTCGAAAAGGTCGAGCAGCCCATGTAATGGTAGATGGTCTGGCCCTTGTAGCTGAAGCGGCTGGTTCCGTCGGGCATCAGGCCCTTGCCTTGCGTGGCGCGGATCGCCGTGCAGAGGTTGGTCTTGCCGCTGAGGCATGACTTACACTGGCGGCATTCCGGCGTGTAGAGCGGGATGACGTGGTCGCCGGCCTTCACGCTGGTGACGCCGGGACCGATCTCGCGAACCACG
>DASSFK010000099.1:0-18510 GCA_035694565.1 Sphingomicrobium sp. | reverse complement strand
GGGTTCCCGACGTGACGCTTGGCATAGCTGTAGGCGGCTGCGGCCACCGCCAGGGCGCCGGCATGGGTCGCCATGTGGAAGCCGTCGGCCAGGAGCGCCATCGATCCGGTGATGAGGCCGGCGGCGATTTCGCCGACCATCATCACCGCCGTCAGTGCGACCACCCACAATGTCCGCCGCGCATTGCGATCGTGCGAGGAGCCGAGGAAATCGTGCCCGTGGGCGAGTTGCTCGAGTTCCAGTCTCGTTGCCACTTGGGTATACCTCCTCAGCCGATGATGCCGGTGTGCTCGAGGAGAATCCCCGAGCCAATTGCGATCAAGCCCAATCCGCCGGCGAGTTCGACGATCGGTCCGAACCTTGCCCCGAAAGCGCGGCCGATCAACAGCCCCGCGGTCGCAAGCGTGAAAGTGGTCGCCCCGATCGCGAGCGAGACCGCGACGATGTTGACGCTGACGAGCGCGAGCGTCACCCCGACCGCCGCGGCATCGATGCTGGTCGCGACCGCGGTGAGGACGAGGGTCAGGAGGCCGCTGCCGTTCGAGCGCTCGTCGTCCAGCTCGTCCACCCGGCCCAGCCTGACGACGCTTTCGATCGCCATCTTGCCGCCGACCGCTCCCAATAGGATGAAGGCGACCCAGTGGTCGACCGCGGCGATGGCGCCGCTTGCCGCTCGTCCGACGGCCCAGCCGAGCAGCGGCGTCAGCGCTTCGATGACTCCGAACACCAGCCCGCTCCGGATCGCGGTCGAGAGGCGCGGCCTGGTCGATGCGCCTCGTGCCATGGCCGCGGCGCAGGCGTCGGCGGACATGCAAAAAGCAAGGATTGCGATGGAAAGCGGGGTCATTCGACAAGGGCTCCGCCGGGCGCAAGACAGCACATTCCAGGACGCCCGGTGGGCCCTGGATGTGCTGGTCTCGCTAAGCGGATGGTCCGCCCGTCGCGCCATGCGCCAAAAGCGCAAGTATGTTGACGCGATGCCGGCTTTAAAACGCCGGAAGCTACTCCCCAACGAGGTCGGCATGTAGGCAATCGATCCGCCGACGGCAACGCCTCCGGCGGTTCAAATATTCACCACTAGCCGAAAGGGCGGGTCAACACCTGGCTGGCTTCCAGCAAGGTCACAAGACGCTGATCCCCTTGCCGGAGATGATCTGCCCAAACCGACCTGTCGACAAGGATCATGCGGCAACGGAACGGTGGCGCGGCACCACTTCGAGGTCCGGCTCACTTCCACCAAGGCGAGCGAGGCGATGAGCACTTTCGCGTTCAATAAGGGCCTTCAGCGCTTCTCTGATCAACGCCGATTTTTCCTTCACGCCGGTGAAAGCCTGCGCCTTAGCGACGAGTTCGTCATCGAGAGCGAGCGTGGTTCGCATATCTTTCTCCTTGGGCACGATATTTTGCATCTCTGGACTCTATGCGGCGGCGACGGCGCGGGATGTTATTTTCGTTCGTCGCGACAAGAATGGCCGCATCATCAGTGACCGGAAGAAGGTCGCGGCAAACTCACGCTGACCATTCTTGTAAGTTGCTGGACGCTTAGGCGGTTGGTTGCCACCCGCATTTTGTCTCGCGAAAATGCAGCGTCCCAGTGCTCTCCTTGACGTCTAGACCAGCCAGTCTTTCGACCATTCTTCTGACGGAGCCATCTCCAAGCTCGCACTCATTGTAGAGTGCGCGCAAAAGTCGGTCTGCCGAGCCATTGAAAGGCTTGTCGCGAGCCTTCTCCCAACGCCGAAGAGTTTGCTCCTCCGTATTGAGAATGTCCGCCAAAATTCGCTGACTCATCTCAAGCTCGAGCCTGAGAAAACGAAGCTCCGCACCAGTGAGAGGACGCGCTAGAGACACGATCCACTTACCAATCATCCTATGCAGGTCTTCGGTATTCTGGATCGACACGCCCTTTCCATAGGGCGTGTCATGTTCCGTGTACCCACTCTCAAGATACACGTAATCCAGACCCGATTCAGTGTAGTGGTACATCTCCATTTTCCGTCACTTGTATGTTGTGATGACCAAGGCCTTGCTGGGCCAATCAATCGCCACCACACAAATCAATTCTTCTCCGGCGGCGTGCCGGAAAAGCGTTACCTGCCAATTGTTGTGTTCATTCAGGAATGGTCCCTCCTGGATCGTTCCTTTTTGAACGCATAGTTCAATCTGCCTTCTCGTCACTCCACGCTGCTGCGCACGCTTCATTGCGTGCGCCACCACGATGATCTTGTCGGTCTGGACAGCGATCTCCCTGATTTTGCGGAGAGCGTCCGCTCTATTCAGATTGTTAGGGCTATCCGTATTAGCAGACCTATCATTATGATAGGTGGAAGCTTTCGTCAAATCAACCATCGGTTGGTTGTACGTCGGGCTTGCTGCCTCCCTAAGTGCACATTCGTAGTCGCACGGCGCAATCCATGGCATATCCCTCCAGGTTCGTACTCGGCAGACCAAGGGGGCGGGATGACTGACGAACCTCAACAGGGTCCGGGCGATGAGCGCCCGAAGTTCTTCAACAATGTCACCGGCTGGATCGGCGGGCTGACCGCGGTCGTCCTCGCGCTTGCCGGGCTGAAGGCGGCCGCGGGCCAGCTCGACCTGTTCGGCTCCTCCAAGCCCGTCGATACGGCGGTCGCGTCGAACGAAGGCGTGGAGGCCGGTGCCGAGGAGGCTGCTGGGGAGGAGACCGCGGCCGACCTTCCGACCAAATATGCGGGGACCTGGCAGGGGCAGGACGTGACCCTTGAATGGCGCAACGGAGTCTGGGTCGAGGTCACCGCCGGAGGCACGGACGACGAGGTCACGCAGCGCTACGAGCAGCTCGAACGCACTGACAAGATGACGAACGGCATCGACCGCAGCCGCGACATGTACGTTCGGTGGCCGACGCAGGGCGGAACGCTCGAGGAGAGCGAAGACGGAAAGACCTGGACCGAGTCCTACGACGTCGCCGTCGGCTAGTTCCGGATGACCTCGTAAGCCTCGCCTTCACCGCTTCGGGGCGTTGATCCCGCGTGCGTAGGGCCTCGACGTGCGGCTGGAGGCGGGCATGGAGGCAATCGATCCGCCGCCGGCAATGCTACTGGCTTACTTCCCCTCGGCATGCAGGCCGCGATCATGCTGTACGAGAGCGATCACGTCCGGATTGACCTGGCAATTTTCTGGCGGGAGGGGCCTTGGATCGCCACCCCGGGGCCACTCATAAAATGAAGTCGCCCGTGGTGAGCGTATGGAGGCCGTCCAAACGGATCAGGAAGTCGGCAATACCGTCGCCGTTGGTGTCGCCTTGAATGAAGGTGGTGGTACCGATTTGCTCGTAACGGAGTTCGCCCGCAGTTCCCGAAAAGCCGTTCGATCCAACGAAAGTAAACACCTGGTCGCCGCTCAGGGTCGCGTCCGCGTCGATTGGCGAAATCACAATGCGGTCGTCGTCGGCTTGGCTGAAGTCGTGAATCCGATCGCATGTTGAACCGGTGAGCCCGCCGGAATCGCCGGTGCGAAAGACGAATTTGTCGGCACCTGACCCTCCATATTGGCGGTCTTGACCCGCACCGCCTTCAAGCCAGTCGTTCCCCTCTCCGCCGATCAGGATGTCGTTGCCTTGCTGACCGTAGAGCCGATCGGCGTCGAGACCACCGTCCAGCACGTCATTTCCGGTCCCGCCATCGAGAGAGTCGGCTCCCGCGTTACCAGACAAGGTGTCAGATCCGTCAAAACCGTAGAGCCCGTTCGCCCCTGAATTTCCGGTGATTACGTTCGAGGCTGCGTTGCCCCTGCCGACGATATCGTTCGATCCCGTAAGCGTGAGATTTTCGAAATCCGCGCGCAGCGTATAATTGACGGTCGCGTAGACCCGATCGGTTCCCGCTGCGCCGACGACCTCGGCAAGCACGTCACCCGCATTGTCGACGAAGTAGGTATCGCTGCCGGTACCGCCGTACAGGCGATCCGCACCACTGCCTCCATCCAGACGGTCATTACCGTCATTGCCGTAAAGGCGGTCATCGCCGCCGTTTCCGTAGAGGATGTTGTCTCCCGAGTTGCCCTTGATCGTGTTGGCGAGGTCGTTACCCCTGCCGTTGATCGACGCTGCGCCCGTCAGCGTCAGATTTTCAACATTCACTCGCAGCGCAGCGCCAATCGAGGCGTAGACGAGGTCGGTGCCTTCGCCCGCATTTTCCTCGACATAATCGCCAGAGTTGTCGACGTAGTAGACGTCGCTTCCGGTTCCGCCCCGCATGCGATCCGCGCCGGCACCGCCGTCGACGATATCATCGCCCGCGTTCGTGATCAGCCGATCATCGCCCGCGCCGCCTGATACGGTGTCGTTATAGGCCGTCGAATACAGGATGTTCACGCCGTCGTTGCCCTGGATCAACAAGGCGTTGGCGATCGCTCGCGCGTCCACGTTGAGCGCCGCTGTTCCGGTTCGGTCCGCTAGAAAAGCCGTGCCGGTTCCGATGGCAATTCGCTCGATGCCAGTTTGACCTGAAAGGGTCAGTGAGCCGCTGGAGATCGAGGCGAAACGGATTTCATCCGCTCCGCTGGAGCCGGTGTCCGCCAGCGTATCGCCCGCGAGTTCGGACGCGGACATCACCACGTAGATGTCGCTTCCTGATTCACCGTCGACGACGTCGACCCCCGCGCCGCCGTTCAGGACGTCATTGCCGCTTCCGCCACCAAGGAGGTCGTTTCCCGTGCCGCCGATCAGTTGATCGTTACCCCGGCCACCGCGCAATTCATCAGAGCCCTCAAGGCCGGTAAGCCTGTTTGCCCCGTCGTTCCCCAGAATGACGTTGGCCGCGGCGTTACCGGTGCCGTTGATCGAGCCGCCACCCAGAAGGCGCAGGTTCTCGACGTTCGCGGAGAGCGTGAAGGTCGCGGTGCTGTAGATTTCATCGGCTCCCTCCCCGGCGAGTTCCGAAACTTGGTCAGCGACGTTGTCCACGTAGAAGCGGTCGTCACCCGTCCCACCGGACATCATGTCGGCGCCGGAACCTCCATCCAGAAAGTCGTTACCGTCTCCCCCGATCAGCTCATCCGCGCCGCCTTCGCCGTAGATCAGATTGCCCTCTGCGCTTCCGGTCAGGTGGTCGTCGAAGTTGGAGCCGCGCAGATTTGTGAACGACGACAAGGTGTCTGTCCCTGATCCGCCGGTATTCTGAGCGGTGCCGATGGCGACGCTCACGTCAACGGCGGCGGTGGAGCCCAGGTATGAAACGAGATCGTCTCCATCGCCCCCGTCCAGTTCGTCGTCACCCGCTCCGCCATTGATCTCGTCATTCCCGGCGCCGCCGACGATCAGGTCACTTCCTGCTCCCCCCGAAAGGCGATTGGCTTCGCCATTCCCCCGAAGCGTGTCGTCGAACGCCGTGCCGTCGATATTCTCGACGGACGTCAAGGTGTCCGTCCCGGCGCCAACGGTGTCCTGGGCGCCGACGATTGAGAGATCGACGGTCACCGGGGCAGCGGCCGCCCGGTAATCGGCAGTATCGCTTCCAGCACCGCCAATCAGCTGGTCGTCTCCAGCGCCGCCGTCGAGACGGTCGTTGCCAGCGCCTCCATCGAGCACGTCGTTTCCGACGCCGCCCGCAAGGATGTCGTTTCCGCCCAGGCCGTGGAGCGTATCGTTCCCGGCATCGGCGATGATTTCGTCGAACAAGCCGGTGCCGGTGATATCGTCCGCGCCGCCCGTACCGTTGATTGTCGAAGAAACGTTCGGGTTATCGACCTGAATAAACCCGGTGTCGGTGACTACCGTGAAGTAGCGAATGTCCGGGCCGATGATGAGGCTGTTGGCAAAATCTCCAAGACCCCCATTCCAGTTACCAACGTCGGCGCCGACGTCGAAGGTCGCGACCACGCTCCAATCAGTCGTTGAAAGCTGGACGATCGTGTCGTCCTCATTGTCCAGCACAAAGAGATACTCGCCCGTGCTGTCGAACTCGAGGCCCGACACAGCTCCAGATTGCCACTCGGGGTAAAGATCAAAGAGATTCAGCTGGTACTCGAGCGACGCGTTGTAAATGTGCAGGCCGTTGCCGTAGACATATTGTGCGACGATTCCAGCGGGGCCACTGAACGCCTCCAGGCCCGAATTGAAACCGCTGACGTTGTTTGCATAAAGCGAATGATCGGCGGTTACTCCGACGCCGCTTTCGTACAGCTGCAATCCGGCGTCGGAGATATTTGTATCCACAACCAGGACCTGCGTTCCGTCCTCGCTCGGATGAAGAAGGCTTCCCGCTGGAATCGATGGTCCCGAAGCGACGTTCGTGAATGTTCCCGTATCGAGATTGAGCGTCTTTAAGGACGCCCAGGAACTCCAGCCGGGCGGTTGCGACTGAATGAGAAGGACATCCCCATTCGCGAGTACCCCCACGTCCTTGAACGTATAATTGTCGTAACTGGCCTCGTATTCGTAGGTCGTGACCGCGCCAGTCTCGAGGTCCACCTTGTAAAGGGCTACCGTGTAGGTCGGATAGCCTCCGCCGGATGAGTGAGTCTCGACTGGCACGAGTTCCGCGGCGATCAGGAAGCTACCGTCCGGCGACACGTCGATGGCGCCGAGACTCATCCCAACGTCGATCGTCTGGACGAGCTCGCCAGAGTCCGCGTTGTAGACACGAAGGTTGCCGTCGCTCCCAGACGCATAAATCAGCGATCCGTCGGCGTTCAGCGCGACGTCGTTCGGTCGAGAGTCTCCTACTGCTCCACTGTGGCGAACCTCCGCCCCGGTCGCGTCGAATGTCATCTGCAGTTCCCCCTTCAATCGCGGGCCAAGGCGATCGTCGGTCGGACGCAGGCATTGACGCCCTGCGTCCGGAACACGCAGACCCGGAGCCCCTCAACGTGAATCAGGCCGAGCCCCCGAAACACGCAGGTGATATGACATCATTGTTTCTGCGCAACAACTTGCGTGTTTCCAAGCCGTCTATAATCGGCGGCGGCCTCAGTTCGGTGCCGCCAGCGGCGCGCCAGCCTATCAACGAAAGATCGCCAGCGGTTCGCGCGGTTTCCCGGTGATCGCTTCCTGCTCGACACCGTGGCCCTCCGCCGCTCGCAGGCAGCGCCGGACTTTTCCAAGGAGCGGCCGTCGGCGTGCTCGTCGGTCTCCAAAGTCACCGATTTATCGATAGAATAGGTGGGACATGCACCGCGTGGATTCGAACCGCGATTGACGTCGTCGCCGTCGGCTAGTTCCTGATGAATTCGTAAGCGTCGCCTTCGCCGCTTCGGGCGTTGATCCCGCGTGCGCGCAGGGCCTCGACGTGCGGCTGGAGGCGGACATCGAATTCCTTGACGTCGCGCGTGCCCCTTCGCCGCCAGGCGACCTCGCTCAAGGCCAGCATCCGCGGGAAGGTCATGAACTGGAGGTAGCGCTCGGTCTCGATGAACTCGGTCCACACCGCCGCCTCGATTCCAAGCACATGGGATTCCTGCTCTGAAGTGAAGCCTTCGGGCACCGGTTCCCACCCGAGGATCTTGGCGGTCGACTGGGGACCGCCCTGGTTGCCCTCCCACGGCGCTCCCGGCTCGCCGGGTCCCTGCGGATAATCGAAGTAGAGCTGGTTGGCCGGCGACATCACCAGATCGTATCCTTGCCTTGCGGCCGCCGCGAGGACCTCGGGCCTGCCGATGCGCCACCACTGGATGACGACGCTCATGGGAGCGTTGGCGTCGACCTGCTCGTCCCAGGCCATCGGCCTCTTGCCGAGACTCTCGATGATGCCGACGACCTTTCGGCCGAAATAGGCCTCGACCTCGTCGGTGTTCTTCAGGCCCTGTTCCGCCTTGAGGCGATCGACGTCCGCCATTCCGGTCCAGGTCTCGTCGGCGACCTCGTCTCCGCCGAAGTGCAGATAGGGCGCCGGGAAGATCTTCGCGACCTCGCCGAGCACTCCGGACACGAAGTCGTAGGTCCCCGGATTGGCGGGATTGAAGGCGCCGCCGGCCTTGTCGAAATATTCGGGATAGGAACGCGCGGCCGCTCCGGCGTGGCCCGGCATCTCGATCTCGGGAACCACCATGATGTGCCGGTCGGCGGCATATTGGACGATCTCGCGCATCTCCGCTCTTGTGAAGTAGCGCCGCTTCCCGTCGACCAGCGAGCCGACCTCGGTCAGCTTCGGATAAGCGGGGATCTCGAGCCGCCAGCCTTCATAGTCCGTCAGGTGAAGCTTGAGGACGTTGAGCTTGTAGGCCGCCATCTCGTCGATGATCTGGAGAAGCTGCGATTTACCGAAAAAATGGCGGGCGACGTCGATGAGGAGGCCGCGCCAGCGGAAGCGCGGGGAATCGGCGATCTCGACCGCCGCCACCTTGCGCGATCCGGCCCCATTCTTCTCGACCAGCTGGGACAGCGTCTGCGCTCCGTAGAACAGGCCCCGGGGATCGGATGCCTCGATCCGGATTTCGCGCGGAGCGACGCTGAGGCGATAGGCCTCGGGTCCTTCGACCACTGTCTTGCCGACGAGCTGCAGGCGGATTTTCGAAGAGCCCCGCGAGCCTTGCTTCAGGTTGAGAGCGTTCGCCACGAAAGCCGCAGTGTCTGCAGCCTTGCCCTTTCCCTCGACGACCGTGTCGGGCGTAATCTGAAACTCGCCCTCTCGCGGTGTCATCGCCGCCGGCATCGGAATGAGGGCGGGCGCGGCCAGCACCGGCTCCGCTGCGAACAAGGCGCATAGAAAAAGGCTCAGCCGAACGATCTTCATTACACTCCCCCAGATCCGATTGGCCTGGGGGCTGCCATGCCTGACGCGTCTTTGGAAGCAGGAAGTCCGCAGTTGGTCGAAATCGGCAAGTGTCCGGCACGATTGCCGTTAGCTTGGCACTCATGACGAAGCTCGACCGACGCTCCTTCATCGCTTCCGCAACCGCGCTTGGAGCGACTCTCGCCTGGGCGGGGCCAGCCTCGCCCCAATCGCGAAGCAAGTGGACCGAACGGCGCGACCTCTATCCCGATGGAGTCGCCTCGGGCGACCCGGATTCGAATAGTGTGATCCTGTGGACGCGCCGACCGTTCGAAAGCGGCGAGAAGCACATGCTCATTACCGAGATCGCGCTCGATCCCGGGTTCACGCGCCTCGTTTCGACGACGAAGGTTCCGGTCCTCGCGGCATCCGACTGGACCTGCCGGGTGCTTGCCGCCGGTCTCGAGCCGGCGACCATCTACTGGTACCGCTTCACCGACGAGAGCGGTGCCGGAAGCCGGATCGGCCGGACGATCACCGCGCCGGGCGACGCGGATCCGCGATCCGTGAGCTTCGCCTTCGTCTCGTGCCAGAGCGTCAACGAAGGCGCCCAGAACGCCTATCGGCGGATGATCTTCGAGGATGAGCGAAAGCCCGTGGACCAGCGCCTCGGCTTCGTCCTCCACCTCGGCGACTTCATCTACGAGGTCGTCGAATATCCAGAAGAGGTCGCGCACCGCTATGGGCGGACCGTCTACGACATCGGCAAGGTCCCCAACGCCCGCAAGGTCCGCAACTTCCACGTGCCGACCGACGTCTCGGGCTACCGGGCGGTCTATCAGGCGCACATCCGCGATCCCGACATCCAGGACGCCCGGGCGCATTTCCCGTTCGTGTGCATCGGCGACAATCACGAATTCTCGTGGAAGGGCTGGCAGAGCACGATCAAATATGACGGCGATCCCGAGCCCGCGCAGGAGCTTCGGGTCGCCGCCAACCAGGCGTGGTGGGAATATATTCCATCGCGGGTGCGCAAGGCCTCGGGACCCGGACTTGCGAGTTTCGACGGACCCAGGGTCGAGACCGTTCCGATCACCAAATTCGATGCGGACGGCTTGAGCGACGAGCCCAACAGCCTTGCGGCGATCGGGAGCATGACCGCTTATCGGGCGCTCCGCTACGGCCGCAACGTCGAGCTGATCATCACCGACCTCCCACAGCTTCACCATGGAAGATCCTACTTCGCGGCCGGAAGCGGGCTCCCTCGACCTTCCGGATTTCCCGAACTTCTTCCCGGAGGAGATCATGGAGATCCTCGACGGCGGTAGCGCCTTCAACGGCGGCAGGCCGCCCGCGACGATCGCCCTCGGCGACAAGTCGATTATCAACTTTCGCAAGGACGAGCCGCCGATCACCTTGCTCGGCCGGACACAGAAAGCCTGGTTCAAGAGCAAGCTCGCCGAGTCCAAGGCGACCTGGAAAATCTGGGCGGCCTCGACCGGCACGCTCGACTGGCGGGCGGATCCGCAGAACCTTCCGGCCAGCCTGGCGCCGAAGCCCTGGCCGAGCCCGGGCTATGCCTGTTCCGGCGGCGGCGATTTGAGCGCGATCTATGGCGAACGCTCCGAGCTCTACGACTTCATCCGCGATCGGAGAATCGGCGGGTTCGTCACCGTTTCGGGCGACCGTCACAGCTTCTGGGCAGGCTATGCCGCCAAGGCCCTTCCGCCGCGCGCGTTCGAGCCGATCGGAATAGCGTTCATCACCGGGTCGATCTCGGCTCCGGGCCTCGCCGAGGCGATGGAATATGGCCTCAAGACGCATCCATTGAGGCCCTTGTTCACCGCCGATCGCGCGGACGGGAAATATGAGGCGACGGTCAATCTGACGATGAAACGCGGCGTCAGAAGCGCGCTCGAATATGCGAAGTCCGGCGACATCGAAGCGGCCCGGCGCCTGACCAACAAGGACAATGCGCCGCATCTCGAATTCATCGACATGGGCGGACATGGTTATTCGGTCGTCACCGCCACGTCCGGCACGCTTCAAACCGAGTTCGTCTGCATTCCGCGGCCGGTCACGCGCTCGGCGAGCCCGGATGGCGGACCCTTACGCTATCGCGTCCGTCACACTGCTAAGCTGTGGCAGCCGGGTGAGCGGCCCAGCCTCAAACAGGACGTGATCGAGGGCGACGCGTCGCTGTCGATCTAGCGCTGCGCCAGTTGCGGCTGCGGAAGGTCGATCCGAAGCGTTCCGTGCTGGTCCGCCACGATCGGCGGATATCTGGGGGGCTCGGGTATCGGCGGCGGGGGCGGCGAGGCGGCTGCAGCCGTCTGCAGAGCCGAATTCGAAGATCCGAAGGCGAAATGGCTGTGGTCGCCCTCGTCGAGGGATTCGATCATCGTGAGGCCGGCGCGCTGGAGCGCCGCGGCGATCTGACCATGAGTGACGCCAGGGCGCCGGGCGATGTCGATGGCTCGCCCCTGGAGGTGATAGCTGTTGGCGACGCCTCCGACGTCGCGGTTGTGTTCGACGCTTCGATAGATGCTGGTGATGGCGCCATAGCTCGCGGCAATGGCCGCGGCGCGCGCGACGTCGCGGCCCGCCGTAGACGAGCCCTCCGACGATCGCGCGGCGGCCGGCGTCGACACCAGGACTGCAATGACCCACAGGCAAGCGGGTAATCTCATTTGATCGCTCACCGCTTTTTTAAGATCGAAGCGAGGCGGATGACTCCCGAACCTCAAAAAGTCCATGCACTTGCGACGATCCCTGTCCCGCAATGGGACAGAAACCACCATTTTGGACATTAGCATCTGACGTCATCCTCGGGTCATGCGAGTAGGAATAGCGGCTCTCGCGGCTGCTCCGGCGGCTTCGCTGGTCGGGAACATTGTTCCCATTAACTCAGCACTTCTATTCTTGAACTGCGGCAGTTGCGTCGATGAACGGCCCACTGCGCGAGTGGCAGTATCCGGTTGGCAGAACGATCTTGATGATTCCCTCTTCGCGAGGCTCACGAGCGACGCGCCGCTTGCTCTCCTCCTTTGATCGCTCGCACGTATCCACTGTGCCGGTGACGATCCAGCGGAAGCCCACCTGGTCGGTCCTGGGCACTTCCGCTCCTTCGGGAAAGTACACGCCGACTTGCGTGCTGAAGTCGCTGACGCTGCCGTGGCGACGGAGCTGGTCTGACACTCGACGCCTAGCAAGTTGAGTATCAAACAAGGCCAAACCATCACTGAAGCCAGTCACGGTTACGCACCTGCCAACGTACCGTTCTGGTCGCACGCGAAGGTCGGCGACCGTTGTCTGCGTTGACGAGCCAAGGTCACACCACCCAGAACTGGCAACGCCCAGTAAGAGCATCGCGATGATCATTCAGCAGTCATAGCGCAAGCTCGCGCCGCCTGAAACGGAACGTTCGCTTTCCACCCATTGAAGACATTGCGAAGAAGCCGAAGCCTTGGCGAAATCTAAGGAGTCTTCCTCTCTCTTCTGCGTAATCTCAGCAGGTTGAACCGCATCGGCAGAGAGCAGACCCTTGCGCTTAGCGTGAGACGCGGCCGCTGCTTTTGGTCAAGGCGTCCATTTCAAGTTCGGATGAGGCTCAGGTGTCGTGAGAGAGCCAGAGAGCGATCGTAGAAATCGACGTGGGTGTCAGCTTTTGCTCGTCCTGATATTTCTTGCAATCGCAGCGCTTATTTTTGTTGGCCTGAACACGCCTGAGGCGAACAATGTCGAGGGAGACATCCCGGTTCTTGTTTCGGATTGATGCCCGTCGCCAGATTTCCACCCATTCCGAACAGCTGCCATTAGCGAAGTGTCAGCTTTCGACCCATTCCTGCCATTGGTGGAGGCCAGCGTTCGCTATTGAGGGGCGAGGGCGATGAGGCGCGGCAATTCAGCCCTGTATTTTGGATCGCCATCCTGCGCTTCGCCACAGGCTCTCACTAGAGCCATCATGGCTTCATGATCGTTTGCATATGCTCTCGTGAGCTTGGCCGACTCCTCACGAGCCGCGATCTCGGAGGTCCCCGAGGCCTTCAGCTTCTCCATTTCGAAGATCGCCCGAACCATCATTGGAGTAGCTCTCTCCGGCTGCCCACCGGTTTTGAACGCATAGGCGGCATAATGGAAACCGGCGATGCAATGAGCGGGGTTACCGCTATCGGGCAAAACGGCGGAAGCAGGGCTACACGCGCTTGCCGCGGCCAAGATCCAAACCTGACGCAACGTACGCACTTCATTGTCTCCAAAGATCGACGCTCGGGCTTAGCTACACGGTCTTAAAATTGCGTTCGACCTAATGACCGCTTTCCACCCATTCCTGCCGTTAGCGCCGTATTGGCAACTTTCGACCCCTTGCGGACATTCGTTGGATTGCGTCCTTTCTGCTGTAAACTACACAGAGCTGACAGGAGATAGAAGAATGGCGAAGGGACAAGTCCGATCCAACAGGGAAGCCCGCAAGCCCAAGAAGGAAAAGCCGAAGACGCTTGCGGCAAATCCGTCGCAAAAGGGCGGTCAGCGCGGATTGGAGAACCTGAAGAACAGCTAGTTCGCTTGTGAGAGCATCAGTGCGCATCCTGGTCGATGCCGACGCCTGTCCGGTGAAGGAAGAAGTCTATCGCGTTGGGTTCCGACGTGAGGTGCCGGTCTGGGTCGTCAGCAACTCCTGGCTGCGTGTGCCGGCGCATCCACTGGTCGAGCGGGTAGTCGTGTCCGACGCGTTCGACGCCGCCGACGACTGGATCGCCGGCGGGGCGGACGCGAAGACGGTGGTGATCACCGGCGATATCCTTCTCGCAGACCGCTGCCTGAAGGCGGGCGCAACGGTCATCGGGCACAATGGCAAGCCCTTCACGGCGGCGAGCATCGGCAGCGCCATCGCAACGCGGGCGATCATGGCGGATCTCCGCGCAGGCGGCGACGTAGTTGGCGGACCTGCACCGTTCGCGAAGGCGGACCGGTCGCGGTTCCTGCAGGCGTTGGATGAGGCGCTTGTGAAGTTGAGCCGTTAGTCCAACGACAAGCTACCAGAAGTCGTCATGCTCGCCAGCGGAGCGAGTTCACTTCGGCCCACTCGGCTAGGGTCGCATCGATTTCGTTATACTGGCTCAAAGCGACACGCTCTTCAGGGAAGGATGGCTCAGACTATGATGCCGTAATGGTCGCGCCAAGTGTCCGCTTTCCACCCATTGCAGACACAAGCTCAGGTCGCGAGAGGAGAGCGCGTGCTTGATGCTTAGGCGTCGAGTGTATCATCATTGGCTGAAGGCCAACCCTCGAACATCGAGCCGCGTCGATTGACCTCAAGAAGGCGTTTCATCTCCCTAGCGCAGGCGTCCAGGTCATCTTTGAGCATTTGAATTACGGAATCGATTTCTCCGTCCGCGATGCAGTCGCCCGTTAGCTGATTTGAGCGGGTCATCACTTTGACGCCGTGGATGCCGTGTTCAACGTGAAATTTATCGAGGATGCCGGTCATATCCGCCTCCTGCCTTGTAAGCCGAGATGGCTGTCGCTCGTCAGGATGCACCACGAAGCGTCCGCTTTCCACCCATTGCAGACATTCAGTCTCGCCGACATCATGGAAGGATGCTGCGTAAGCCCACCGTCCCGAAACGGGCATTTCATCTGCTGTGGTTCTGGCTCTCTGGGCTGTTTGGCCTCGGAATGCTCGGCTATCTCGTTTGGGCGGAGCAGCGGGGCCTCCTTACTTGGCGAGGCGTCGGGTTCCTCGTCGCCGCTCAAGTGCTGCCATTCTGCGCATTGCTGTGCGCCGTTGGGATGCTCTCCCGATGGCGGTGGTCGCGAAAGAAAAGAGCGGCTCAAGCCTTCGAGCAACGCCTACAAAATCTCCCGCCCTTGGAATGGTCGTAATGTCCGCTTTCCACCCATTGCAGACATTAAGACCTAGCTTCGCACGCTAGCGCTCCTCTTCATCGACGTTAAAAAGTCTCGAAGCCGTGGGGGAGACAATGGAATTGCGGTTATTTGCGCTAGCGGTTGCCGCCTTGGTCAGCGTCCCGGCGAACGCCCAAGGCATTGCCCCACCAGAGGTCGTTCGTTCGCCAGACGGGCGCAATTCAATCTCGGTCACACTCGATGGGAAGGACCGCCCGACCTATTCTGTCGATCGAGACGGAGAGCCGGCCATCCTTTCGTCACCGGTTTCGTTGGCGCTGCAGACTGGTCCGCTGGGTGAGGGCTCAGCGCTTGAACGCGTCGACCGGCGGAGCGTCTCCGACACCTGGCGGCCGGTCACTGGTAAGGCCTCAGCGGTGCAGGACCATTTCAACGAGGCTGTTCTCCGCCTTATTGATGGGCAGCAGCGGCGCTTCGACCTTGTCATTCGCGCTTATGATGACGGTGTTGCGCTGCGGGTCGTCGTTCCGGTGCAGCCGAAGACCGATGGTGTCGTCATCACCGGTGAGGAAACTGCGTTCAACTTCGCTGGGAATTACAATTGCTGGGGCTTCAACCCCGGTCGGTTCGGCACGAGTCACGAAGGCGAGTTCGATCCGGTCGAGGCTCGCCACATCCGCGACCACAACCTCTATGACCTGCCGCTGCTGTGTGAGACGGGCAAGGCCGCTCTCCTCATCACCGAATCCGATCTGCTCGACTATCCCGCGGCTTATCTGAAGGGTCGCGGCGACGGCGGCCTGGGTGTCGTCACCAAGCTTTCGCCATCGCTCGCCGATCCGAACGTCGCGGCCCGAACTCGGCTTGGCGAAGCGATCCGCACTCCCTGGCGGGTGGTCATGCTCGCGGACCAGGCGGGTCAGTTCGCTCAGTCCAATCTTGTCGACAATCTCGCTACGCCCTCGCGCCTCACCGACACGAGCTGGATCAGGCCCGGCAAGTCGGCGTCAGACTGGCTGAGCGGCGGCAGGGTCGGCGGCGAGCTTGTTCCCGTCAGCAGCACGAAGAGCATGAAGGCGCACATCGACTTCGCGGCCGAGAACCACCTCGAATACGTGATGATCGACGACGGCTGGTATGCGGGCTCGGGGGTTGCCCCGACGTTCGACCCCAAGGCGAACCTGTTCGCGGACAATCCCGGCTTCAATCTCAAGGACGTCGCCGAGTACGCCAGGAAGCGGGGCGTGAAGCTCTGGGTCTGGATCGACTGGCGAGAACTTGACCCGATCATGGAACGTGGGCTCGATTACATCCAGGCGCAGGGCATCGTCGGCATCAATGTCGACTTCATGGACCGGGACGACCAGGAGATGGTGCGTTGGTACGAGAAACTCCTGGAATCGGCTGCGCGCCACAAACTGATGATCGAGCTGCGCGGAGCTTTCGTGCCGCGGGGCTTTGCCCGCACCTATCCGAACTTCATCACCCAGGAGGGCGTGCTCGGTTCGGAATACAATAAGTGGAGTCGCCGCGTGACGGCCGAGCATAATGTCATGCTCGCTTATACGCGCGGCGTGCTCGGGCCGATGGACTATATCCCTGGAGGGTTCGTCAACGTCGCACCGGCAGAGTTCAAGGACCGTTGGGTTCTGCCGATGGTCCAGACGACCCGTGCCCACAATCTTTCGATGCTGGTCGTTTTCAACAGTCCCTGGACCAGTCTTCAGGACAGTCCGGATACGTATCGGGCGAGCCCCGCCGGATTCGACTTCATCCGGGAGGTGCCGACCAGTTGGGACGAGACCCGCTACGTGGTCGGCGAGGTTGGCGAGTTCATCGTGCTCGCGAGGCGAAAACACGAGACCTGGTACCTGGGGGCGATGAACGGCGCTCTCGCCCGCAAGATCAGTGTTCCGCTGTCGTTTCTCGATCGTGGGTCGTGGACGGCCGATCTATGGCTCGACGGAGATAAGCCCGACGCGATCCGATCCGAACGCCGCAGGGTAAGTGCGTCTGACGCGCTCGAGCTTGACCTGGCGGCGGCTGGCGGAGCCGCGGCGGTGTTGAAACGGCGCTAGAAGGCTTGGTTCTTAGGGTAGCGTCCGCGTTCCGTCCTTTCCGGACGCTGACGGCTTAGGTCAGCTTTCGACCCATTCCCGCCATTAGCTAAGTGTCCGCTTTTCACCCATTGCAGACACAAGCTCAGGTTGCGAGAGGAGAGCGCGTGCTTGATGCTTAGGCATCGAGTGCATCATCATTGGCTGAAGGCCAACCCTCGAACATCGAGCCGCGTCGATTGACCTCAAGAAGGCGTTTCATCTCCCTAGCGCAGGCGTCCAGGTCATCCTTGAGCATTTGAATTACGGAACGAAGCGTCCGCTTTCCACCCATTCCAGACATTGGCGGAGCGTCTGCTTTCGACCCATTGCAGACATTAGCGGTGCCGGTGCAACATTCTCCCGAACCGTTGGGGAACCGTCATGCGTCCGAATTATGAGGGCTACGTGCAAGTCTTTGGTGAGGCGTTCGGGCAGATGGTCCGAGAGCGCATTGCCGAGCACAAAGGTACCTCTGAGCCCTTCGAACGAGGCTACTTACTGGGTCTCCATCGTGCTGTGACCTTGATGCAGCAGACCGCAGAGCAGTTCGATATTCCAACAAATGACCTTGGCGTGGCCGACATCGACGAGACGGAGTTCCTCTGAACCTTAGCCGAATGTCCGCTTTCGACCCATTGCTGCCATTTGATCTTGGCCAAATCCATCAGCAATGGCTTAACGCGCGGATGGACGATTTCGGACCCGCTGCACCTATTCGCTTGGACGGCGAACTAGACCGTCCCCTGTACCGCATCTTTCCTCTTTGGCACTTCGAGGACATGCTGCGTGTAAGGCGGCTGGTATTGGTCTCGCCAACTTTATGGGAAGACCCGCGCGAAGACATTCCTGCTAGCATCATGATGCAGCGACCTGACCACGCGCAGAAAGAATTGAATGGCTATCTTTATCCCGCGCGATGCCAATGCTGGTCATTTGAATGCGAATCCGACTCCCTCTTGCGTGCCTATTCGCGCGTCACAATCGATCCACTGCACAGTCGTAATTGCGAGCCTCGCAACGAAGGCGTCATGGTTCGTACGACACCTCGGAAATTGAGTAAGGCCCTGGCGGAATGGGCGGGGAGAGCGGCTTGGGGAAAATTCTATCTTGGCCGCGTGGAGTACCTTGCAAAAGAAGAGGCGTCGGAAAAAGTGGTCAATGTACTGGCCTCAAAGGGGCCAATTGAAATCGGTCGGGGTGAGAACCGCGCACAGTCACTGCTCTTGAAGCGGAAGGCATTCTCCCATGAAGACGAAGTCAGGCTCATTTGGGTCTGCGACGACAAACGTGAGGTTGAGAAGGCCATGACGGTAAACGTCAACCCGAATGACTTCATCGAAGAAGTGACGTTCGATCCGCGCTTGAAAAGGTTCGAACTACTTGAACGGCAGCAAAACGCTAAAGCACTTGGATATGAAGGCGCCTTCGCAGAGTCTGGCCTCTATCAGAAGACGTTTTTCCAAACGATTCTGCCGTGGAACTGGGAAGACTGGGAAGGTTCTGCAACGGCCGAGTGACCGCTTTCCATCCATTCGTGCCATTAGGCCCCTAGCGGCAGCTTTCGACCCATTGCGGTCATTAGGTCGCCTGCTCATAATCGCCTTATGGACCATAGCGCTATTCGCGTGAGCGCCGTTGTAGTGGCTGCTGGCTATTCAACATTGGCCTTCGTGCTGTTGGGCAGCGACGGGGCTGTCGGACTGGTCCTGTGGGTGATTTCGCCAGTCATGGTTCCCACTGTTGTCGCCTTCGTCGCCAGCGGAAAACCAACGCAGCGCACGGCTCTGGCTGTTCTGGTCGCCCTTGCCAGTGTCGGCGCAGGGCTGTTGATTTGGGGACTTGCTTGGGAC
>DASSFK010000098.1:0-8693 GCA_035694565.1 Sphingomicrobium sp. | reverse complement strand
TCCGGCGCGGTCGAAAAGGCGATGGCCGTCCTTCGCGACAAGGGCCTTGTCTACGAAGGCGAGCTCGAGCGGCCGAAGAGCCTCGATCCCCACGACGAGTGGGAGCCGGTCGAGCTGACCCTGTTCCGATCGAGCCGGTTCGGCGACGACCAGGACCGGCCGATGAAGAAATCGGACGGCAGCTGGACCTATTTCGGCGCCGACGCGGCCTACCACTTCCAGAAGGCTGAAGGCGCCGACCATCTCGTCAACATCTGGGGCGCCGATCACGCCGGGACCGTCAAGCGCGTCCAGGCCGCCGTCAGCGCGCTGACCGACGGCCGGGTCGATCTCGACGTCAAGCTAATCCAGATGGTCCGGCTGTTCCGGGCGGGCGAGCCGGTGAAGATGTCCAAGCGCGCCGGGTCGTTCGTGACCCTGGCGGACGTCGTCCGGGAGGTCGGCAAGGACGTCGTGCGCTTCATCATGCTGACTCGCCGGGCCGATGCGCCGCTCGACTTCGACTTCGCCAAGGTGGTCGAGGCATCGAAGGACAATCCGGTCTTCTACGTCCAGTACGCCCATGCGCGGATCAGTTCGCTGAAGCGCAAGGCCCTGGAAGCGGGCCTCGACCTCGATGCTCCGGCCGACCTTGACCTGCTCGACGACGAGGAGATCGCGCTGGTCAAGCTTGCCGCCCAATATCCGCGGACGGTTGAGGCCGCGGCGATGGCGCATGAGCCGCATCGGATCGCCTTCTACCTCTACGATCTCGCGGCCGCCTTCCATGCCCTGTGGCATCGCGGCAACGACGACCCGGAACGCCGCTTTCTCGTTGAAAACAACACACAACTTTCTCGCGCACGGCTGGAACTCGCGCTAGGCATCGGGCAAGTGATCCGAAGCGGGCTTGCACTGATGGGCGTGGCCGCGACCGAGGAGATGCGCTGAGCTGATGCCCCACACGATCGCGCCGGATGTCGACCGGCTCCCGTGGCTGACTGACGATCGCCCGCCGAGGAGGAACCGCACCGGAATTGGGGCGCTTGCCGCCCTCGCTCTCATCGCGATGGCCGCCGTCGCGGCCCTTGCCTACTGGTTCGGGTTGAACCGGTACGAGGTCCTTTCGCCGGCTTCGTCCGAACGGAGCGGGCCGGAGGCCGCCGCCCCGCTTCCCGAACCGGCGCCCGTCCTCCCGATGGACCGCGAGGTCGAGCCCGCGCCGATGCCGGAGGTCAGGCAGGCCCCGGCTCCCGCGCCGGTCGTCCTCAGGCAGCAGCAGGACGTTCGGCTCGCGCTCCAATCCGCTCCAGCGCCCCGCCGGGTCGTCAAGCGCCCGCCGCCCGCGGCGGCCGCGCCGGCCGCGCCGGTTCCGGAAAAGCAGGGCCTGCAATTCTCCAATCCGTGGGAATCGGCGGGAGTGTCGGGGAAGATGGTCCGCGTCGGCACCTATTCGACCCTCCAGCAGGGCAAGAGGGCCTGGTCGAGCCTCGCGCACGCCTTTCCGGGCATGAAGAAGCTTCCGGCAGTCGTCACCGACATTCCCTCGCTGAGGGACGGCAAGGTTTATTACCGGCTCCAGATCGGAACCACTTCACAGGCCCATTCCGAAGTGCTTTGCCAAAGGCTGAGGGCGATCGGGCAAAGCTGCGTGGTCGTCGATGTCGCGGGAGCGCGGAAGGGTAGCGGGGATGAGCGACAGCCGGTCGGCCTATGACGAGCAACTGCCGTGGCTGGAGGCGGTTGATGACGAGGACGGCCCGCGCGGCGTTCCCGCCCGGCGGATGCTCGCCGCGCTGCTCGTCGTCCTCCTTGCGGTCGCTCTGGTCTCGGCCACCTTCTTCTGGCTTGGACGCCGGAACGGCGGCGAAGCCGGGGGCGCGCCGGAGCTGATCAAGGCGGAGCCGGGTCCGTACAAGGTCAAGCCCGCCGATCCGGGCGGACTCGACGTCGCCGGCGAGAGCGAGACCGCGTTCGAGACGGGCGCGGGCCAGGACACCGACGCCCAGCTGGACCTCAGCAAGACGCCGGAAACGCCGATTGCTCCTCCGCCGAAGGTGAAGGCGGCGCCAAGGCCGTCCGAGCCGGCCGAAGCGGCCAGGCCCGAGCCGAAAGCGGAAGCGAAGCCTGAACCCGCTCCAACCGGCGGCAAGGGCAGCGTCATTCAGCTCGGAGCCTTCGCCAACCAGGCGCAGGCCGAGCGCGCATGGTCCGCTCTGTCGGCCCGCTTCCCAACGGTCGCGGCGATGAACAAGATGATCATCCCGTTCTCCGGAGGCATCCGCCTCCGCGCGGCGGCGGGCTCGCCGGCGGAAGCGAAGGCGGCCTGCCAGGCGCTCAAGGTCGCCGGCGAGAACTGCTTCGTGGCCAACTGATGCAGGCAGCGATCTACGGGCTCGAAGGGACGGAGATCACGCCGAGCGAGCGCGACTTCTTCCGCGACTCCGATCCCGCCGGATTCATCCTGTTCCGGCGCAATTGCGAAGACCGCGGCCAGATGCGGCGGCTGACGGACGACTTGCGCACGATCGCCGGCCGGCCCGAGGTCCCGATCCTGATCGACCAGGAGGGCGGGCGGGTAGCCCGAATGAAGCCGCCCGAATGGCCCGCCTTCCCAAGCGGCGAGGCGTTCGACCGGCTCTACCAGCTGGCTCCCTCGAGCGCGATCGAGGCGGCGCGGGTCAATGCCCGGGCGCTCGGCCTGATGCTTGGCGAGGTCGGCGTGAACGTCGACTGCCTGCCGATGCTCGACGTCCGCCAGCCGGGAGCGACCGACATCGTCGGAGACCGAGCGCTCGGGTCCGAGCCGATGCAGGTCGCGGCCCTCGGCCGGGCGATCCTCGACGGATTGCATTCCGCCGGAGTGCTCGGGGTCATCAAGCACATCCCGGGCCATGGACGCGCGCTCGTCGACAGCCATCACGAGCTGCCGATCGTCGACGCCAACGAGGATGAGCTCGCGGTCGATCTCGAACCGTTCGAGCGGCTCCGGGGAGCGGCGATGGGGATGACCAGCCATCTGCTCTACCGGCAGTGGGACCCCGACCGGCCGGCGTCGCAGTCGCCAATCGTGATCCACGATATCATCCGCCAGCGGATCGGCTTCGACGGTTTCCTGATGAGCGACGACATCGGGATGGAAGCGCTCGCGGGCGATCATGGCCAGCGCGCCGCCGGTTCCGTCGCCGCCGGGTGCGACGCCGCGCTCCACTGCGACGGCAATCTGGACAATATGATGCTGGTCGCCAAAGCGGTGCCGGCCCTGTCGCAGGAGGCAGAGGCGCGGCTGTCGCGGGCGATGGCCCTGACCTTCACTCCCCAGGAAGGCCTGGATTTCGCCGCCGCCGTCGAGAAACGGGACGCACTCCTCGCCCTAGCCTGAGGGATCCAACTTTTCCACAGGAGTCTGGGCTTTTCCCTTCGCACTTACGAGAAGTTGGGACTAGTCTTGGCCAATGGGGGTGGATGCGCTCGATTTCTCGGTCGGCACGGAAGAGCTGACCCTGAACCTCGATGGGTGGGAAGGTCCGCTCGACCTTCTGCTCAGCCTCGCGCGCGGCCAGAAGGTCGACCTCGCGCAGATCTCGATCCTGCAGCTCGTCGACCAGTACACAAACTATATCGCCAACGCCCGGGCGTTGAAGCTCGAGATCGCTGCCGACTATCTCGTGATGGCCGCGTGGCTCGCCTATCTCAAATCCTGCCTGCTTCTTCCCAAGGACCCGGAACAGGATCCAAGCCCGGAAGAGGTTGCCCTTCGACTGCAGATGCGGCTGCAGCGCCTCGACTCGATGCGCGAGGCCGGTGCGAGATTGCTCGGCCGCGACCGCATCGGCCGCGACGTTTTCGTCCGCGGCACCCCCGAAGGCCTGCGGCTCGTCCGCAAGTCCGCCTGGCAGGTCAGCCCGTTCGACCTCTTCTCTGCCTACGGCATGGTGAAGGCGCGGACCCAGCCGGCGATGCACGTCGTTCACATGCGCTCGGTCATGACTCTGGACGACGCCATCGAACGGGTCGGCAAGATGATCGGAATGGCGATCGACTGGATGGACATCGGCCACTTCCTTCCGGCCAGCGACGATCCCGTCTTCCGCCGGTCCGCCCTCGCTTCGAGCTTCGTCGCCGCGCTCGAACTGGCCCGGCGCGGACGTCTCGACATCCGGCAGGACGAACCCTTCGCAATTCTCGAGCTCCGGGCGGCTTGATGGAGGAGTTCGTGCGCGCGGTCGAAGCGACGATCTTCGCGTCGGCGGAGCCGCTCACCCTCGAGGACATTCAGGGCCACGCCGGCGACGGGGACGTGGAGGCCGCCCTCCGCACGCTCGGAGAAATCTACACCGGACGCGGGATCGAACTGGTCGAACGCGGCGGGCGCTGGCATTTCCAGACCGCTCCGGACCTCGCCCACCTGCTTCGGCGCACCCGCGAGGAGCCGCGTCGCCTGTCCCGTGCGGCAACCGAGACGCTGGCGATCATCGCCTATCACGAACCCGTCAGCCGGGCCGACATCGAGGCGATCCGCGGGGTTCAGATCTCCAAGGGCACCCTCGACGTGCTGATGGAGGCGGGCTGGGTCCGCACTGCAGGCCGGCGCGAAGGGCCCGGGCGCCCCTTGCTCTACGCATCGACGCAGGAGTTCCTGAGCCACTTCGGGCTCGGTTCGCGAAAGGACCTTCCGGGTATCGACGACCTCAAGGCCGCCGGCCTTCTCGATCCGCTCGAGGAGGGCGTGTTCGAGGCGCTCGGCCAACTCCAACTGGAAAGCGAAGACGAGGGGGACTAGAAGACCCGCCAAAGGAGTTCACGCATGGGCGGTTTCAGCCTGATTCATTGGCTTATCCTCGGTCTTTTCATTCTGCTTCTGTTCGGCGGCAATCGGTTCTCGACGATGATGAAAGACGTCGCCAAGGGAATGCGAAGCTTCAAGGAAGGTCTCGCCGACGAGGACAAGCCCGCCGAGCGGCAGGACCCGCGGTCGCTGCCGCGCAGCAGCGATCCCATCGATGTCACGCCAGAGCCCCGCCGGACCACGGACTCCGTGCCGCCGGCCGGGGACGACCGGACCAACGGCTAACATCCAGGCATAGGCGGCCCGACATGTTCGGCGTCGATAGCAGCGAACTGATTCTCGTGGCGGTTCTCGCGCTGATTTTCATCGGCCCGAAGGACCTGCCGAACGCTCTTCGGACGGTCGGTCGCTGGATCGGCCAGATCCGCGGGATGGCGCGTCATTTCCAGACCGGGATCGACGCGATGATTCGCGAGGCCGAGCTCGAGGAAATGGAGAAAAGCTGGCGCGAGGAAAATGAGCGCATCATGCGGGACTATCCGGCGCTGATGGATGTCCGGAAAGCGGAAGCGGAACAGCCCAACGAACAGCCGACCCTCCCGCTCGATCCCCCGCAAGACAAGCGTGAACTGCCGTGAGGGACATCGACGACACCAAGGCGCCGCTGCTCGATCATCTGATCGAGCTGAGGAAACGGCTGCTACTTTCGATAGTGGTCCTTGCCGTCCTGTTCGGTGGCTGCCTCTATTTCGCCAAGACCATCTTCGCCGTCCTGGTCCAGCCGCTGATCCAGGCCGGCCAGGGAAAGATCATCTACACCGACATTTTCGAGGCCTTCTTCGTCGAGGTGAAGGTCGCTTTGTTCGCGGCGCTGATGCTCGGCTTCCCCTTCTTCGCGATCCAGATGTGGAAGTTCGTTGCGCCGGGCCTCTACGCCCGCGAGAAGAAGGCGCTTCTGCCCTTCCTCCTGCTGACGCCCTTCTTCTTCCTTGGCGGGGCGGCGTTCGCCTACTTCGTCGCAATGCCGTGGGCGCTGCACTTCCTGCTGAGCTTCCAGGGGGACGTCGGCGGGATCCAGCGCGAGGCGCTCCCGGGCGTCGGCAATTACCTGAACTTCTGCACCCGCTTCCTGTTCGGCTTCGGGGTCGCGTTCCTGCTTCCGATCCTGCTGATGATCCTGGAACGGGCCGGGGTCCTCACGCTCGAGCAGCTGACCAAGTCGCGCCGCTACGCAATCGTCGCGTCGGCCGCGGTCTCGGCGGTCCTGACGCCTCCCGACGCAGTCTCCATGCTGCTTCTGCTCGTGCCCCTCTATTCCCTCTACGAGCTGGCGATCATCGCGATCCGGCTGACTCACTGGCGCCGCAGCCGCAAGGAAGCGGCCGCGCCGACGGCGGCGTCAGTATCCGAATCGATGGATGCGGGACAAAATGAGGGCCCGAAAACGCCACCGGGGGGGGGGAGGGTTGGCGGTTCCGGGCCCATTTAAGCGGATAGCGAGAGCGGGGGGGCAAAAGGTCACTATCCGACTTGCAGAACGCGCTTTCTTCCGCAGATGTTCCGACCATCCGGAAACTTTTTTCGTCGCAGCCGTAACGACTAAAAAAGCCCCCTAAAGCGGCGGAAACACTGGAATTTCAACGCTGTAGCGGCCCAATTTTCGCTCCAGGGTCGATCGAAGCTGCTTCGCAAGCCCGGAAATGATGCGTTCGAACTGCACTTTTTCGCGGTCGCCTTCCTCGTCGGGATTGAGGACCTTGCTGGTGAGCGTCAGCCGGGCGGTCAGCTCGCTGGTCCGCCGGAGCGAGATTTCGACCGGGTCCTCGGGCGTGTGGAGCATCGCGAATTCGACGATCTCGGTGACCAGGAACGCCACCGAAACCGCGACGTCCTGCGTCGTGTTGGCGCCTTCGAGCTCGAGTTCGATCCGCATCGTGCGCGCCGTCTCGGGAGCCGTGGCGCGAAGCTCGGCGGCAAGCTCGGACAACAACGGCCGAAGCGAGATCCCGCGGTTCTCCTCCATCTCCGCGAAATGGTTACGGTGGACGATCGCAAGCGCTCCGACCCGGCGGCTGATCGAACCATAGGCCGCCCGCGCATGCGGGGTCTCCGCCGTCCGGCCATGGATGTTGATAAGCGAGGCGACGACCTGGAGGTTGTTCTTCACTCGGTGGTGCACTTCGCGAACGAGCCGGCGCTGGCCTTCGAGCGCGCCGGTCATGTCACGCTCCGAATTCTCGACCCTTGTCATCGCCCGGACGAAGGCGTCGCGAAGGTCCTGGATCTCGGTCGCCGGACCAAGCCTCTTCGGCAAGGCGAATTCGGGCTCGCCGGGCTCGTAGCGAACCACCGCGCGCTGCAGGGCCCGAAGCGGCCTGATCAGGAGCCGGGTGACGAGCACCCAGGTCAGGAGCCCGGCGATGATCCACATCAGGAACGGAAGCAGCAGAAGCAGTCGGTCGCCGGTGGTGATCATCGGAAGCTTGGTCCCGACGACGACCTCGAGACGCCCGCCCGCGACCGGCCATCGGGTCCTCGCGATCCTTTGGTCCGGATCGACGAGCGCGCTTTGCGAAAGGATCGGAAGCTCGTTCTCGGAATCGCGAAGGATGAGCGCCTCGACATTGGGTGCCGCATCGAGCGCGGCCCGCTTCATGTCGGCCTTCGTCAGTGCGCCCGTCGCAAGTCCGCCGGCAACGCCGACCCGGAAACCAAGGGCGTCTTCGTCCGGAAGCACCCGAAGGGCGATATCGCCCGGCGCCACCAACGGCAGCGGCCCCGTTTCCGGAACCTTCCCGACCTCGCAAAGACGCTGTCCGTTCTCGTCCTCCAGCTCGAACTGCTGAGCAACCGCGGGGGTCACGGTCAGCGATTGAGCAACGATCGAGCAGGCCTCGGGATTGTTGGCGATTCGGCCGTTGGCCGCGATTCGAAGCGCGAGCGCGTTGCGCGCGATCAGGCTTTCGACGCCTCGCGCCGCCAGCCGCGCCTGCTCTTCGGCTTGCGAGCGAAGGACGTTGTCGGCGTCGCGGATTCCCTGGCTTGCGGCCCACACTAGACCGATGCCGACCGGCAGCAATGCCGCCGACAGGATGAGAAGCAGTTTGACTGGAGTTGGAAGCGCGGCAAAGCGCCGGGCCGCTTCGCTCAGCATGACCGATCGTCCCTCAACGCGTCAGCTGAGTTTCCCGAGCAGGTCGCTGAAATCGTCGGGGACAGTTTCACGCAGCGTATCGTCATAGATCGTGCGAAGCGCGCGACCGATATCGCCTGCTCGCTGCTTGCGGCTTTTCTTTTCGTCGGACGCGTTCTTTTGCGTCGCTCGGTTTTCAGCGCCGCCCAAAGAGCCGCCCTCGTTCTTGACACTCAACCTTCTCGTCCCCCCTTGCGCGGGTACAAGCGCGCTTCGTTTAGCGTTCAACTCTTAAGGTGCAACGGGTTTGCGAAAATTCACCGGCCGGGTGAACCCCCACGCCGCTGGATGCTCCGATTTGACCCGCAGCAATCCTTGCCGCGCGAAGCGGAAACCAAATGCCTTGTCCTTTGTTCCAGCGAGCAACACTTCTCACGGGGGACGCGTACCGGCACGACTGACTGGAGCCTGCCAAGGGTTGCATCGATCGTTACGCACGCTCAAAGAGTCCGCCGTTCACGACTGGGAGAATTTGTACATATGTCGCTTGGTCAGGAACTTGCACCGCACCTGCCTTTCTTGCGCCGCTATGCCCGCGCGCTGACCGGCAGCCAGACGCATGGCGATGCGTTCGTCCGCGCAACGCTTGAGGCGATCGTCGCCAAACCCGACGAGTTTCCGCGCGACGTCGATCCGCGCCTCGGTCTCTACAAGACGTTCCACGCCATCTGGTCGACCGCCAATGTCGAAGAGGGCGAGGAGCCGAGCCAGGATTATTCCGGAGCGGAAGGG
>DASSFK010000097.1:0-9397 GCA_035694565.1 Sphingomicrobium sp. | reverse complement strand
CTTCGACCCCTAGGAGCGCCGGGGCCTCACACATCGGGGAATCGAATTGGGCAACGTTACGGTCATCGGCGCGCAATGGGGCGACGAGGGCAAGGGCAAGATCGTCGACTGGCTCGCGAGCCGGGCAGACATGGTCGTTCGCTTCCAGGGCGGGCACAATGCAGGCCACACGCTCGTCGTGAACGGAGAGACGTTCAAGCTGTCGCTCCTGCCCTCCGGGATCGTGACCGGCACGCCTTCGGTGATTGGCAACGGGGTCGTGCTCGACCCGTGGGCTCTGAAGGCCGAGGTCGAGCGCATCCAGGGCCAGGGCGTGAAGGTCACTCCGGAAATCCTGATGCTGGCCGAGACCTGCCCCCTCATCCTTCCGTTCCACCGCGATCTCGATGCCTTGCGCGAGGACGCAAGCGGTGCGGGCAAGATCGGCACGACCCGCCGCGGCATTGGGCCCGCGTACGAAGACAAGGTCGGCCGCCGCGCAATCCGCGTCTGCGACCTTGCTCATCTGGGTGAGCTGGAACCTCTCCTCGATCGCCTTTGCGCTCACCACGACGCGCTTCGCGCCGGTTTCGGCGAACCTCCGGTCGACCGCGAGCGCCTCCGCAATGATCTCGCCAAGATCGCGGACTTCGTCCTCCCTTTCGCAAAGCCGGTCTGGCGCGACCTCGATGCCGCGCAGCGCCGTGGACGTCGGATCCTGTTCGAAGGCGCGCAGGGCGTACTCCTCGACGTGGACCACGGCACCTATCCGTTCGTCACTTCGTCCAACACGGTTGCCGGGGCGACTGGGCCGGGCACCGGAATGGGTCCCTCGGCGGCCGGCTTCGTGCTCGGAATCGTCAAGGCCTACACGACACGCGTCGGATCAGGCCCCTTCCCGACCGAACTCGAAGACGAAGTCGGGCAGCGGCTCGGAGAACGCGGCCATGAGTTCGGAACCGTCACCGGCCGCCGCCGCCGCTGCGGCTGGTTCGACGCCGTCCTCGTCAGACAGTCGGTCGCCGTCAGCGGAGTGACCGGTGTCGCCCTGACCAAGCTCGATGTGCTCGACGGGTTCGAGACCGTGAAAATCTGTACCGGCTACACGATCGACGGACAAAACTTCGATTACCTGCCTCCGCACGCTCAGGATCAGGCGCGGGTCGTGCCTCGCTATGAGGAAATCGAGGGCTGGCCGGGCTCGACGCGCGGTGCGCGAAGCTGGGCCGATCTGCCGGCGCGGGCGATCAAGTACGTCCGGCGAATTGAAGAACTGATCCGCTGTCCGGTGGCGCTGGTGTCGACCAGCCCGGAGCGCGACGACACGATCCTGGTGCGCGACCCCTTCGCGGGTTGATCAGAAGCTTCGGGCAACCGCGAAGTGGTGGAAGTCTTCGGGCTCGACCTCCTCGACGTCGACCTTCGAGACCTCGGCGGACGGCGGTCCTTCGCCTAACCGCTCGATGAGCTGTCGAACCTCGTCTTCTTCGCCCTCGAGATGCGCCTCCACGGATCCATCGGGGCAGTTGCGAACCCAGCCGTGAATGCCAAGCTGCTCCGCTTGCTCCTTGGTCCAGGCGCGGAAGAACACCCCTTGGACATGGCCCCTCACATGGACATGGCGAGCGACCGGCATCACTCTCGCTCGGCGGCGCCGACCATATAGGTGACTGTCCGGTCGACCTCGGAAGGCGGGGTTGAATAGCGGGCGCAGACTTTCCAGCGCCCCATGCGTCTCCAGATGTCCGTGACGAAAAAGCGTCCGGAACGATCCTCCAACCCAAGACTCGCGTCCTGGTTCGCGACCGCCGACATGACCACGATGTCACTGCTGATCCGGTGAAACTGAACATGTTCATAGGCGAAGCGGGTGCAGATGTACGAGCCCGTCGCCAGGTCGATCCAGTCCTTCCGGCTGAAATGATAGTGCGGAGCCGTGGAGACGACGAGCGCGAAGTCCGGAGCGAGCAACTGCTCGAGAGCATTCCGGTTCTGGTCCTGCCAAGCCCGCATCCAGCGCTCGGAAGCGCTGAGGATGTTGTCGAAGTCATTGGCGGACTTGTCGGTCACACCGTCGCTATATCAGGAGCGTCCTCGGCTTTCATCCCGACAACGTTATATCCGGCGTCTACATGGTGCACCTCGCCGGTAACGCCGGCGGCCAGATCGCTGAGGAGGTAGAGACCCGCGCCACCGACATCCTCGATGGTCACGTTGCGGCGAAGCGGAGAATTATATTCGTTCCACTTCATGATGTAGCGAAAGTCGCCGATTCCGCTTGCCGCCAGTGTCTTGATCGGGCCAGCCGAGATCGCATTCACTCGGAGCCCCTCAGGACCAAGATCAGCCGCAAGATACTTAACGCTGGTTTCCAGAGCGGCCTTGGCAACACCCATGACGTTGTAGTGCGGAATGACCTTTTCTGCCCCGTAATAGCTGAGCGTCAGCATCGACCCGCCCGGCTTCATCAAGGCCCGAGCGCGCTGCGCAACGGCGATGAAGCTGTAGACCGAGATATTCATGGTCAGCAGGAAATTGTCGATCGAGGTTTCGACGAACTTCCCGCGAAGCTCGCTCTTGTCGGAAAAGCCGATGGCGTGAACGACGAAGTCGAGGCTTTCCCAATTGGTCTTCAGCTCGGCGAACGCCTTGTCGAGCGCCTTCATGTCCGACACGTCGCAATCGATCAGCAAGTCGGAGCCCAGCTCTTGCGCCAGGGGACGGACACGCTTCTCGAGCGCTTCGCCCTGATAGGAGAAGGCAAGCTCCGCGCCATGGTCGCCCAGCGCGCGCGCGATACCCCAGGCCAGCGAACGGTCGTTGGCCAGGCCCATGATCAGGCCCTTTTTGCCCTGCATGAGTTTACTCAAAGCTGCGGTCCCTCTGGTTGCGGCACGAGCTCCACGTCCTCTCCGGGTTGCGGCTCTTCCACCTCAAGCTGGTCCTTGTACGGACCCGAATAGATTTCGCCCTTTAGCGCCGTTGGCGAAGCTTCCGCCAGCGCCGCATTGAGCTCCGCGCCCATAACCACGCCGAGCCCGACCATGAAGAAGAAAATCAGGACCACCATCACTCCGGCCAAGCTTCCGTACGTGAGGTCATAGCCCCCGAGGAGACCGATGATCTGGGGAAGGATCTCCGCGGTAATCAGCCACCATGCGGTGATCAGCAATGCTCCGGGCCATTTCCTGCATCCCACCTTCCGATATCGCGACGGCGTGAGCAGCAGGAAGACCAGATAATTGGTGATGAACAGGGCGATTGCCGGAACGACCCGATAGAAGGTCAGCGCATCCGCGACATTCTGGAGGATCGGAATCCAGTGCTCGATGGCGTGCTGCACGGAGCTGAGCGCAATGCTGAAACCGAACGCGATCATCAAAAGGAAGACGGATCCGACGATCATCGCCATCGACCCCAGCCGATATTCCCAAAAGGGCGCGCAATATTTGACGCCATAAGCTCGGCGCAGGATGTCGCGGATCGTCTCGATGAAGCTTCCGACCGTCCAGAGCCCGACGATTGCTCCGATCCAGAGGAGCGGCCCGGTGCGCGCGGAAAGGACTTCGCCAATGGGCTGCCGGAGCACGTCGGCGACGTTGGGCGGTAGCTGCGCAAGGACCGTCATGACCGTCTTCCGGCTGCTTTCCGACTGGCCGAGAAGGTTCGCCAGCGCCGCGGCGACGATGAAGAAGGGGAACAAGGCCAGCAGCGCGAGATAGGCGAGGTTACCGGCGTGAATGAAGCCGTCGTTGTAGACGCCGACCGCGACGCGTTTGATGACCTCCCAAACGTCGATGCGGTGACGGAGCTTCTCCGCGACGTCCTTGCCGAAGGCGGCGCTCAGGCTTGCAAGCTGCTTGCGCCGTTCCTCAGGGGAGAGCGGTGAGTGGTCCTGCATCTACTGCAGTTATACCCCGAGTGTGGCGCGCGGATTGCCGCCGCCATCCCAATTCTCGGCGAACGACTGAAGTTCCGCGTCGTCCGACGGCAGATCCACCTCAAGGGCAACGAGCTGGTCACCGCGCTTCCCGCCCTTGTCCGAGAAACCCCGTCCCTTGAGGCGAAGAACTTTGCCCGACGTGCTGCCCTTCGGGATCGTCAGCATGACCGGTCCCTCAGGGGTTGGAACCTTCACCTTCGCTCCGAGCACGGCTTCCTTGAGAGTCACCGGCAGGTCCAGCCGGATATTCTTGCCCTCTCGACGGTAGAACGGATGGGCGGCGATCGAAATGGTGACGAGGCCGTCGCCGGCCCCACCGGGACCCTGCTCCCCCTTGCCTGCGAGACGGATTTTCGTCCCGTCTTCGACACCGTTGGGAAGCTTGAGGTCGATGGTCTTGCCGTCGGCGAGCGTGATTCGTTGCGGCTTCTGGGTAGCGGCATCCACGAATGGTACGGTCAGCCGATAGGCGACGTCTGCGCCTTTCTGCGGCGCGCGCTGGCGAAAGCCGCCGCCGCGACGTCCGCCGCCACCTCCGAACAGCCCCTCGAACAAGTCGCTGAGATCGCCGGCTTCGGCAAACCCGCCCTGGAAACCATCGAACCCGGCGCCGCCAGACCGCGACCCACCATGGCCGCCTCCGAAACCGCCCGAGCCGAATGGCATCTTGGGATTGCCGTCCTCGTCGATCTCGCCGCGGTCGTACTGGGCGCGCTTGTCCTTGTCGGAAAGCAGGTCGTAGGCCGCGGTCACTTCGCCAAAGCGCCTGGCGGCGTTCGGATTATCCTTGTTGCGGTCCGGATGAAGCTGCTTGGCGAGGCTGCGGTAAGCCTTCTTGATCTCCGCTTCGCTCGCTGCGCGCTGCACGCCTAGCCGTTGATACAGGTCCATGCGGCTCCAATGCCGTAACACACCTTGCGTTTCCAGATGGGTTGCGGCTTTGGCTGCTCCAAGCCTAAGCGACGTCCGTGGCCGATACCGACCCTTTCCAGCTATTCGACGAGTGGTTCGTGGAGGCCAAGGCGAGCGAACCGAACGATCCCGACGCAATGGCGCTGGCGACCGCCACTCCCGACGGCAGGCCTTCCGTCCGAATGGTTCTTCTGAAGGGTTGCGGGCCCGATGGCTTCACCTTCTACACGAACCTCGACAGCCGGAAGGGAGCGGAAGTGGCTGCCAATCCGCACGCTGCGCTGCTGTTCCACTGGAAGTCGTTGCGCCGGCAGATCCGCGTCGAGGGACCGCTCGAGCAGGTCAGCGACTCCGATGCCGACTCCTATTTCGCAACCCGAGGACGGGACTCGCAGCTCGGCGCATGGGCCTCCTACCAGTCGCGCCCGCTCGACAGCCGGGCAAACTTCGAAAAGAGATTTGAAGAAGCAAAGCGTCGCTTCGAGGGTGAGGCCGTTCCGCGTCCAACCCGATGGAGCGGGTTCCGGCTGAAGCCGGAGCTTTTCGAATTCTGGAGCGATCGCCCTCATCGCCTCCATGAGCGCCGAATATTCACTCCGACCCCAGGAGGTTGGCACGAAGGGCTGCTCTACCCGTGACCACGGTTCATCACCATCACGACCAGGCGAACGCCCATGGGAACGAACGTTCGTCGCTGACCGCCCGAGCGGCGATGGCCAGCATCGCCATGGCGACCTTCCTCATCGTGCTGAAGGCATGGGCGGCTCTGCAAACCTCGTCCATGGCGATGCTCGGCTCGCTCGCCGACAGCACACTCGATCTGGTCGCAAGCATTGTCGTCCTGCTAGGAGTGAGGATTGCGGCTCAGCCCGCAGATACCGACCACCGCTTCGGGCACGGCAAGGCAGAGGCCCTTGCCGCCCTGGTCCAGGTGATCATCATCACCATCTCGGCCTTCTTCATCGGCTATCGCTCGGTGGAACGGCTGATGGCCGGCGCTCAGACTCAGGACGCGGAACTCGGAATCGGCGTGTCGCTGGTGGCGATCCTCTTCACGATCGCGTTGATCAGCTACCAGAGATATGTGGTTCGCCGGACCGGATCCGTCGCCATCTCGACCGACCGGCTTCATTATGCGTCGGACCTGATGCTCAACGCATCCGTGATCGTCGCTCTCATGCTCGACCAATATGCGGGCCTTGCCGGCGCCGACGCGGTCTTCGGCCTTCTCATCGCCCTTTGGTTGCTGTGGGGCGCCTGGAGGTCTTCGAGCCATGCCCTCGATCAGCTCATGGACCGCGAATGGCCCGAGGATCTGCGCGCGAAGTTCCTGGCCGCCTGTTCCGAATATCCTGAGCTGGCGGGCCTCCACGATCTTCGCACTCGAACGAGCGGAACTCATCACTTTGCCCAGTTTCACGTCTGGGTCCCGTCCGACTGGACCGTCGCCCATGCGCACGAACGGATGGACCGCGTCGAAGAAGAGCTTCAGCATCGCTTTCCGGCGACGGAGATCCTGATGCACCTCGATCCCGAGGGGCACACCGACCGCGAAACGATGCTTCCCTCGGAAATCACGGAGAAAGCCACGTGACTGGAATTCCGTTCTTCCAGGTTGACGCGTTCGCGGAAAGGCCGCTGACGGGCAACCCCGCGGCCGTGATGCCGCTCGACCGCTGGCTGCCCGACGAAGTGATGCAGGCCATCGCCGCTGAAAACAATCTCGCGGAGACTGCCTTCACGGTTCCGTCGGCAAGCGACGATGCCGATTACGAGCTTCGGTGGTTCACGCCCGCGGTGGAAGTTCCGCTGTGCGGCCATGCGACGCTCGCGGCCGGCCATATCCTCATTCACTCGGATCGGGTCCGGTTCAGCACGAAGTCCGGGATCCTGACCGTTGCCAAGCATGGCGACTTGCTCGAATTGAACCTTCCGGCGGCAACCTTGCATCAGGTCGATGAACCGGAACTCTGCGCCGCCGTAGGACTGAGCAATCGTCCGGTCTGGATCGCTCCTCCCGGCTTCAACGACAGCGCAATCCTTCAGGTCGAGAACGAGGATGAGGTGCTGGCGGTCTCGCCGGACTTCGCCAAGCTGAAGACCATCCAGCGCATGGCGATCGTGACCGCCAGGGGCGACGAGCAGGATATCGCGAGCCGAGTCTTCGTGCCCTACGCCGGCATCGACGAAGACCCGGTCACCGGATCAGCCCATGGCGCGCTCGTTCCGTTCTGGGCGAAGCGCCTCGGCCGGGAAAGCTTCACCGCGCTCCAGGCGAGCGCGCGGCGAGGCATTCTGCATTGCCGGCTGGAAGGCGACCGAGTCGCGCTTGGCGGGAACTGCTTCACGGTCATTGTCGGCACGTTCCAGCTTTGAGCGAACCCAACGGCCTCCCGCGCCGGATCGGGATCGGCGGAGCCCTGTTGCTTGCATTCAACGGCGCCATCGGAGCGTCGATCTTTGCGCTTCCAGGAACGCTCGCGTCCGACTTCGGTACGGCTGCGCCATGGCTCTTTCCCATCGTGGGCATCGCGTCGTTGCTGATCGCCATCCCCTTCTCCCGCTCGGTCGCGGCCTTTCCGGAGAGTGGCGGGCCCGCGACCTACGGCCGCGTTTTTGGAAGGCTGGCCGGTTTCGAGCTCGGCTGGATCTACTATGTCGCACGGGCGACGGCTTTCGCCGCCAACCTCAACGTGCTGGTTTCCTATCTCGCGCGCTGGTGGCTCGGCGCCGACCAAGGTCCAATCCGAATTGTCCTGTTGCTGGCGTTCGTGGCGGGTTTTGCGGCGATCAATATCAGCGGCGTGCGTTCCGCCATGAAGGTGCTCGGCGGGCTGACCCTCCTAAAGACCGTCCCGCTTCTGCTCCTGGCCGTAGCTGTCCTGGCGATTGCAGGCGTGCCCGCCCCCGGCCCGCTTCCGCCGATCAGCGATGTTGAGGCCGGCGTGCTTCTCGTCTTCTATGCCTTCGTCGGCTTCGAGAATGCGACCGTCACTGCGGGCGAAACCAAGGATCCGAACCGGACGTTGCCAAGGGCGCTGCTGGGAACCATCGGTACCGTCGCACTGGTCTACTTCTTCGTCCAGCTGGCCTTCGTCGCGGCTTTTCCAAATGGGCTCGAGAGCGGAGCCGACGCGCCACTTCTCGCGCTTGGCGATTGGCTCTTCGGTCCGATCGGAGCCTTGCTGATCGGCGTGACCGCCGTCTTTTCGACCGCCGGAAACCTTCACAGCAATATGACTGCAACGCCGCGCGTGACGTTCGCCATGGCCGAGCGCGGTGAACTTCCCGCCTGGATGGCAAAGATCAGCCGCCGTTCCGGCACGCCGATCGCCTCCATCCTCCTGTTCGCGGCGCTGGTCGCGGCGCTGGCGGTGAGCGGAAGCTTTGTCTGGCTTGCGGTTATCAGCACCCTGGCGCGGATGATCGTCTATTCGGTCACCATCCTTGCTCTGTCCCGAGCGCCCGAGCGGCCCGCGCGCCTCGGCGCCTCACACTGGTTCCTCGCGGCCGTTGGAGTGCTGATCTGCGTGGTGGTCGCGGCTCAGGCGGACGCAATAGCGTGGCTGACGCTTGGCGCCCTCGCTGGCTCGGGGCTGCTGCTATTCCTTTTTTCGACCTGGAGCCGGAGAAACTCGCAAGCATGAAAGCCATCCTCCTTCCGCTCGCGGCCTTCATCGCGCTTTCGGCATCCGCGACGGCCGCGAGCCCGAACAGGGAGCGCGCGGCAATCCTTGCGACCATTGCGCAGATGGAGGCGGCGTGGAATCGCGGTGATTTCCACGGCTACATGGCCGGCTTCAAGAATCCCGACGTCGTGTTCGTGTCCGGCGGCAAGTTCCAGGAAGGCTGGCAGGGCACGCTCGACCATTACGTCCGCGACTACGGCGGATCGGCCGGGCGCCGAGGCAGGCTCCACTTCTACAATATGAAGGTCGACCTGCTCGCGCCCGATGCCGCGATGCTCGTCGGCCAGTACCGCCTCGGACGCGGCCCCCGGGTCACCGAAGGCGTCAACACAAGACTGTTCCGGAAGGTGGGCGGCAAGTGGCTCATCACGATGAACCACGTGTCGGCCTACGATGTGACGCCTACTCCGACCGAGCCAGAAGCGAAATAAGGTCCGCCTTCCAGAACTTCGCCCAGCTGTGCGTGCCGTGCCCGCGCGTCTCGGGCGTCTCGGAAATTAGGCGGAACTGCGCCTTGGGCATCCGTTTCACGGCCTGCTCGGGAACCGGCAGGTTGCGCGGATTGATGAAGTCGTCGGCCGAATTGATCCACGTCACCGGCGCGACGATCGCTTCGAGCTTCGGCCACGGATTATAGTTCCTGGAAGAATCGAGCTGGTAGATGGTGTCGTTCGCATCCAGTTCCTTCATCGCCGATGCGACGCGCTCCTCGGCATAGGCGCTAGCTTTCGCCCGGGTCGGATACTGCTCCTGGAAGTAGAGCGGGGCGGAGCCGGCAACGAACAGCAGGGATTGCGCGGTCCTCAAACCTTGGGTCGGCTGCGCGGAATAATTGCCGCCGGTCCACGCCGGATCCGCCTCGATCCCGTCAATC
>DASSFK010000096.1:0-8305 GCA_035694565.1 Sphingomicrobium sp. | reverse complement strand
AAACAACAGCACGCTCGTATTCGGTGCCGATCTCGTCAAATCTATTCCTCTGAAAGCACCCGCCAGAGTCGTGGGAAAGGCGGTCTCGGCGCTCGGCGAGCGCGACGTCCTTGTCGGGGATCTGGCGGGTTCGGTTGAGGTTGGACCCTACACCGTCAAGGACCCGCAAGTGTCCTTCTCGATGTCCGGCGGGGGGGCCAATATCGGATTCCCCGCGATCCGCCACCTGACCCTCGTCCTCGATCCGGCGAACAAGCGCACGTGGGTCCTCGACCCTGCAAAGGAGAAGCCGAACTGGGCGGATTTTACCGGTCGGTTCGGGCCACGCACCATTCGGCTCGATCAGGGCAGGCTCGTGCATCAGCGGGACGGCCGACCACCCTTTGCGCTGACCTACCTGGGTGGCGATCTGTTCGAGATGCCGGACACCGGCGACCGTATCCAATTCTTCCGCAAGGACGGGCGCGTGGTGCGCCTTGAGCTCATCACCAGCGAGAACCGTATCTCACCGGCCGAACGCACGTCTTAAATCCGTGTGATACGGACTTAATGGCCGGTTTGGGTGGAAAGCGGACACTACCGGACGTTCACCGGCAATTGTAATGGTGGCGCGAAATCATGAAAAAGCGTCATTGAATGCGGGTGCTCTCTTTCAAAAGCAGCCTTAGCGTCGTTGCCTCGCCGTGAGCCGCGGATTGTCGGGATCAAAAGTAATGAAGAAGACCACCATCGCCGTCTTGATTGCGTCAGCGCTTGTCGTAGCCGCGGGGGTCGACTTCTGGCTTTCGCCGCCTGAGACCTGGGAGAACCGGCCGCCTGCTGCTCCGGCTGCTCCTGCCGCTCCGGCTGCTCCGGCGGCACCAGCGACACCAGCCGCTCCAGCAGCACCCGCGGCTTCCGCCACCCCCGCCTGCGCGACCAAGAGTTCTTGCGTTGCGCCTCCCGCACCACCGGCCCCTCCAGCTCCTTCCGCGCCCGAAGCGCCTGCCGCTCCGGCAGCACCCGTACTCTGACGATGTACGGCGTCTCGTGTCTGCTTTGAGTGGAATGCGGAGATGACGATCGCGCAACGAGTGTCGTTCGCAAGCAGAAAAGCAACGTTAAGCGACAATCGAGGAACCGGGGTCGTGCGGGCCCAGTTCATTGATTGAATGACGAACGCGGCGGGTGTCGCGCTTAGCCTCAACTCGTGATTCCGGCATCCGCTCGACGCGCTTGTATTGGTATCCGATCGGCGGCAGAGTTCTTACCGGCAACAGTTGGTGCGGGACGGGGGTCCGGCCGATGATGGATCGATGGCCGGATGACTCCACGATATGCGTTAGTCGAACTCAGCGACGCCCTGCGCGACCTGCAAGACCCGGCTGAAATTGCCTATGCCGCCTCCGACCTGCTCGGCCGCACGCTAGGCGTAAGCCGTGTCGGATATGCCGGAATTGACCATGACGCGGAGACGCTACATGTCGAGCGCGACTGGACCGCTCCAGGCGTCGAAACTCTCGCGGGAGTTCTACCCCTGCGCGCCTACGGTTCGTTCATAGACAGTCTGAAGCTCGGCGAGTTCACGGTTATCGGCGACGTCCGGGATGATGTTCGAACCGCGTCTGCCGCCGAGGCGTTGGAAGGCAAGAGCACTCGCTCTTTCGTCAACGCGCCGGTCGTCGAACACGGTCGGCTGGTCGCCGTATTCTTCGTGAACGCCCCAGAGAGGCGCACTTGGAGTGACGAGGATCTTTCCCTCATTAGGGAGTTCGCCGACCGCACTCGCACGGCCGTCGAGCGCGCCCGCGCTGAGGTCGCTTTACGCGAGAGCGAGGAGCGCTACCGCACGCTCTTTGAGCGTATCGACGAAGGCTTTTGCATTATTGAGTTCATCGATGGGCCGCAGGGCGCATTGAGCGACTACGTCCACATTCAGGCCAATTCCGCCTATGCGGTGAATGCTGGCATCCCGGACATTGTCGGCAAGCGCCTGCGTGAGATTGTCAGCGAGCAAGAGGCGAACGGCTGGGCTGAGATCTATCGCAACGTTCTTACAACTGGGACCTCCGTGCGCTTCGAGCGCGGCTTGGAGGCCACCGGCCGGCAATTGGAGCTCGCTGCTTTCCGCGTTGAGCCAGCGAACAAGCGGCAGGTTGCCGTGCTGTTCAAGGACGTCACCGCTCGCAAGCTTGCAGAGGAGCGCCTTCGTGAACTCAACGAGACGCTTGAATCTCAGGTTGCGGCTCGGTCGGCCGAGCGCGACCAGCTTTGGAATCTGTCCCAGGACATGCTCGCCCGTGCCGATTTCAGTGGCATGATGTCGGCCGTCAGCCCCGCTTGGACGCAGGTTCTGGGCTGGAGGCAAGACGACTTGCTCACGCGCCCTTACGCCACTTTCATGCATCCGGACGATCTCTCTCCAACGCTCAACGCAATTGCACGAATGGCCGAAAGCCAAGAGCCGACCAGGATCGAAAACCGCATTGCCACCCATGATGGCGGCTGGAAGCACATTGAATGGACCGTCGCGCCGGAGGGGGACGGGATCAATTTCATCGCTGTGGGCCGAGATCTCAGCGTGACGAAGGCGCGTGAAGCCGAGCTGGAAATTGCGCAAGAGGCCCTTCGTCAAAGCCAAAAGATGGAGGCGATGGGAAGTCTCACGGGCGGCGTCGCGCACGACTTCAACAATCTCCTTACGCCGATCATCGGATCGCTTGACATGCTGGTACGCAAAAGCATCGGCAGCGAGCGCGAACGACGGCTCATCGATGGGGCTTTACAGTCGGCTGAGCGTGCCAAGACTCTCGTTCAGCGGCTTCTTGCCTTTGCGCGCCGACAGCCGCTCCAGCCGGTCGCTGTGGACTTGCAGCGGCTGGTTGACGGCATGGTAGAACTGATCGGTTCGACGCTTGGGCCGACCATCGACCTGCGCGTCGACGTCCACCCCGACCTTCCGCTGGCCAAGGCCGATCCGAACCAGCTCGAAATGGCGCTTCTGAACCTCGCGGTGAACGCACGCGACGCAATGCCAAACGGTGGTGAGCTGGTGATCACTGCGGCCCCTGAAACCGTGCGGTCCAAGCTTCCTTCAGGAATAGGGCCCGGGGATTACGTCCGGCTCGGCGTTAAAGACACAGGCTCGGGAATGGACGAAGGGACGCGCCTTCGGGCGGTCGAGCCATTCTTCTCGACCAAGGGAGTCGGCAAAGGCACCGGCCTTGGCCTCTCGATGGTCCACGGACTTGCCGCGCAGCTTGGCGGAGGGCTCATTATTGAGAGCGCAGTGGGCCAAGGAACGATGGTTGAGCTCTGGTTGCCGGTCAGCGCCGATCCGATCGGCAGCGAAAGCACCGAGGGATCATTTTCAAGCAGGCCGATCGGACGCGGGATCGCGCTTCTGGTTGACGATGAAGAGTTGGTTCGCATGAGCACCGCTGACATGCTGATTGACCTGGGGTTCGAGGTGACCGAATCGGGATCGGCCGAAGACGCGCTCGACCTGATCCAGTCGGGCAAGAGGCCAGATCTCCTGGTGACGGATCATCTGATGCCCGGCATGAACGGGGTGGACCTCGCACAGGCGGCGCGCGCGATAATACCGGAGCTGCCGGTACTCATCGTTTCTGGTTATGCCGAGGCCGAGGGATTGGCGCCGGAACTGCCCCGGCTTACCAAACCCTTCCGAAACGCTGAATTGGCCGCGAGCCTCTCTGTCCTGATACCTGAAGCACACGCCCGATCGATGACCGAGACTCAGTGAAATGCGAATGTCCGAAGCGGGTCGAAAGAAGACCTAGCGACCAGCGTCTGCAATGGCTGGAAAACGGACGCTAGCGCGCAGCGAGAAGTAATCCCAGCTGGATAACCCCGATATCATTCGTTGGCTTGCGAAGGATAATAGGCCGTCTAAACGGCATGTTGGCTTGCTCCGTCGTGCGGGCTGGAAATCACCAGCAGGGGAGTAATCGGATGACGCTCGTCGCCTTGAGAAAATGGCTCGTGACAACGCCGCTCGAAGGCAAGGCCGCGCTCATGTTTGCTCTTGGCGCAATTGCGTTGCCGACGGTGTATCGCATGTCTCTCGACGGTATCGTGATGGGGATTGGATATTGTCCCTATCTTGTCTTCGTACTGCTTTCCGCGATCGCGCTCGGGTGGAAGCGAGCGGCCTTGATTGCGATTGTTTCCGTGGCCGTTGTGGACGCTCTGTTCGTAGGTACGCGCTTCCAACTCATCGAGGGGCCAACCGACATGCTCGGCGACCTCGGATTCCTTCTCGTTTCGGGCCTGATAATTGCGCTGGTGCAGGCAATCCGGACCGCCTTCGAGGCCTTGGTCGGTCCGACTTCCGCCGACGGCGTGTTTTTCAGTCTTGAGGGCGGGCAGGTCTGGGCAAGCTGGCCAACGGCGGGCTTCCATCTACGCCTGGGACAGCTGGACGATGTGACCGAGACCATGAAGGAATTCATCGCGCAAGCGGAGCTCGGGAAGCGGCTCGACAGAAGCACGCGCTCCGAGGAGGCTCGGAAAACCTCGCCAGCTTGATGGGCGTATTGGTGAAAGCGGACCATCATCTCTCCCCAAGTCCCTGCGAAAAACCACTAATTTGTGCTCCGTACTGATCCGGACTACGTTCTGACGACTTCCCAGTCGGGCGTCGTCCGGAGGTTACATTCGGGTCTGTGGGAATTTGGAGAGCGATCTCATGCGTTCGGCCGGGCGGAAGTCTGCTACTCCACCAACGCGCAAAGCGCGTGCCTTGTCCGAGACAGACGTTGCAAGCACGCTCCAGCAACTCATCGACGACCTTCCCGAACAGATCGCCCTGCTGGATGAAGAATGCCTGATCGTTGCCGCAAACGAGGCCTGGAAGAATACGGCAGAAGAACATGGCTTCCCGGAAGTGATGCCGGGGCACAATTATCGGGATTTCTGTGCCACTCGAGCAGTCCAGGGGTATGAACCTGCAATCGAGGCCTTGGCGGCTCTTGACGACTTCCGCGCGGGGAAGCGCAGCTTCTGGCAGCTGGTTTATAACGGAAGAGACAGCTGGCGCGGCCGCGATTACCAGATAACCCTCCACAGGATCTGGCTTGGCGGCAGAAATCTTATTTCAGTCACCCGATTCGACCTCACGGAAATACTCAGGCTTCGTCGCGCGAAAGACGACTTCACCACCTCGCTGATCGAGGGGCAGGCCTTTGAACGTCAGCGAATGGGCCGGGAGATTCACGATTCTACCTCGCAATTGCTGGCTGCGATCGGCCTTATTCTCGGTCGCCTCAGGCAACAGCTGCCCGAATCAGAAGCGCTGGGTCTGGTCGAAGAGATGCAAGAGCTTCTGACGGATGTTCACGGCGAGATCCGCTCGATTTCCTATTTGGCGCATCCTCCGTCTCTGAAGAAACTAGGGCTGGCCGACGCCGTGAAATCATTGGTGGAAGGCTTCGGACGCCGCACCGGGCTTGAAACATCTTTCGACATCCACGGCGATTCCGTGCCGATGTCGGCTTCTGCTGAAAGCATGATTTACCGGCTCGCGCAGGAAGCACTGTCCAACATCTACCGTCACGCGCATGCAACCCGCGTCCGTCTCCAACTTCGGTTTCGGCGCTCTACCGCCCATTTTGTTGTCGCCGACGATGGTATCGGCATCTCGCAAGAGACGCTCGCTGGACTAGGGGGCGAGGGCGTTGGCCTCGCAAGCATGCGATCCCGACTGGCCGAATTGGGCGGCCGTCTGAGCATTCGCACGCTCTCGCCTGGAGTTGCGATTATCGCGAGCGTGCCTTCACCGTGATGACCGCAATGGGTCGAAAACAGACGTTAGCGGGGCCGCCATCCCGTTAACTATGCTCAGGCATAAGCTCGGAAGAATCGGTCGCGGAGCAGCGGCCACTTGATCCGCAGGGCAAGGCTTAGGCGGGTCCTGCCCATGGGAGGCTTCATGTTTCTTTATCGTCTCTTCTCCCATGACGGCCTCGGCAATTTCAGCCTTCTTCATGAGTTCAAGGCGCAAAACGATGAGGCTGCGGCTGTTTTGGTAGGCCGCTGGGGCGACCGTCCGCTGGAACTCTGGCAGTCCTCTCGCAAGGTGAACCGGTGGACATAGCCGACTGATTCCCACGGTAGCCAACGACCGCAATCGGTGGAAAGCGGACATTCGGTCGGAAGGTCAGTTCGCTCCGTGAACCATGCTGCCTTCAAGCTTTTCCAGCTCTCCCGATTCGCGAGCTTTCTTGCCGTAGACGAGTTCGAACAAGGGCCCTGCCATCATCGTCGTTACGATGGCCATAAGGACCATGATCGAGAACAGCGTCGGACCAATGATGCCTTTTTGAAGGCCGATGTTGATAATAATCAGCTCCATCAGGCCCCGCGCGTTCATCAGCGCGCCGATGCCAAGCGCGGTCCGATTGTCCTCTCCGGAAATTCGTGCGGCGGCCCAGCAGGCGCCGAATTTGGCGACGATCGAGGCGGCCAGGATAAGTAGAGCGAGGCCGATCAGGGACGCGCTGTTCACCATGTCCAACCGCGTGTTGAGGCCGGAAAAGGTGAAGAACATCGGCAGGAGGAGGACCACCGTGAAGGGCTCGACCTTCTTCTTCAACTCGTGGACGAACTGCCCGCGCGGCATCACCACGCCAAGAAGAAAGCCGCCGAAGACCGCATGAATACCAATTGCATCCATGAGGAAAGCTGACACGCAAAATAGGCCGAGCGTGATCGCGAGCACCGTCGCGCTCATCTCGCCTCGCGAGTCAACGGCCCGGCCGAGCGGCATGAGGAGCCGCTTCCCGAAAACGAGCATGACGGCCGCGTAAGATACGCCACCAACTATTGCGATGACTGCGACGCCAGGACCAGCACCGAAGGTCGCGAGCACAACCGCGAGCACGCACCATGATGCAGCATCGTCGAAAGCACCGGCAGTCAGGCTGAGTGTTCCGAGCGACGTGTTCGCGATCCCGCGCTCGTTGATGATTCTGGCAAGCATTGGGAAAGCGGTAAGCGCGATACAGGCGCCGAGGAAAAGCGTCGCATTGGCCTGACTGATACCGTCGGCAAACAGCCCTGGGACCTCCAACAGCATTGGCGCAAGCAACACCGCCAGCAGAAACGGCGTAGCGATTCCGGCGACGGACACGCCTACTGCGCTCTTGGCCTTGGTCTTGAAGTGATCGAGGTTCAGCGAAAGGCCGACTAGGAACATGTACAGGCCGACCCCGAATTGCGCGCCGACGTACAAAATCCCCTTCGTTTCCTTGGGAAAGATCGCTGCCTGGAGGTCGGGAAATATAAGCCCGAGGAGAGACGGGCCGAGGACTACCCCGGCGATCATCTCGCCAACAACTTGAGGTTGCTTGAGGACCTTTTGGCCGATCCAGCCGACGATGCGCGCGGCCGCAATGATGACCGCAAGCTGGATGAAGAAATGAATGCTGAGATCGGTAGGCGTGAAGCTTGTTGGTGCATTCACTGCTGGACCGTGGGCATTCATGATATCGCCCAACGCCTTCCACGTTTCATTCAGCAGGTTAGCCAATCTGAGTCCCCCTTCGCGCGCCCGGCTAACAACCTAGCCGGATCGCTAATGTCCGCAATGGGTCGAACGCTGGCACAACGCTAATTGCAGCTTGGATGGAAAGCTGCCGTTAAAGCCGAGCGATACCGCGCCAAGCAAAGCCTATGGCAAGTCCAAAGTAGGCGAGCATGCAAATCCAGAACAGCTTAGGCCTCCGACTGCGGGCCGGCCCGCCGGCCCATCCCCAGGTGACCCCTGACCTAAGTGACAGCCAAATTAGACATAGCCACAGCGGAGCGATGAGCATGCCTAAGACACCCATTACAGTGTCGTAATCCTGTCCGTTGCTCAAAGGCATGCGCGCATCGTGCCGTGTACGTCGAATGTCTGCAATGGGTCGAAGGCGCGCTCAGATTGGTGCTGGCCCATCACTGCACCGTTTGAAGGTTCGTCAACGGATAAACGACCAGATACATAACGGAGAAAATCGCGAGCGAGCCATGATAGCGTTCGTTCCGTGTAAGGATGGCCGCCAGGAACAGGATTGCAAGCGTGGACATCGCCACTGGATAAACAACGCCGAGCGACCGGAAATGCGCGACGCCCTTGAGCGCGGAATCCATTACGTCGACCGCAACACCAGCTAGTCCCACGGCGAAGAACCAAGCTTTGCGCGAATAGAAATAGTCCCGGTATCCATCGTATCCGTCGAGATCGCGCGGAAAGAGCAGGGCGCACCAAAGGTAAATCAGGAAGGCATAAGTGAGGACAAAAAAGTAGAGCGTAAACGTCCAT